>JBHHVC010000009.1:0-27127 GCA_046754125.1 Candidatus Zixiibacteriota bacterium | reverse complement strand
CGGCATCAGTTGCAGACGCTCCGAACGTTAACAACGCATTCTCAGGACCGGACTGTGGTCCGATTGCAGCCAATACCGGTAGCTGGTTAACATTTGTAACTGTAATGACTACCTGCTCTGAATCGGTAGCAACTCCATCGGATGCATAGAACGTTACATTGTATGTCCCCGCCTGGGTGAAATCGGGAGTCCAAGAAAAACTGCCTGTTCCATTGAGATTATCAGTATAGCTAGCTCCGGTCGGAAGAGTCGAACTGGTCATGGTCGGAGTCGTACCGTCGGCATCAGTTGCAGACGCTCCGAACGTTAACAACGCATTCTCAGGACCGGACTGCGGACCGATGGCAGCCAATACAGGTGGCTGATTCGCAACTGCACCACCTTTGAGAGCCAAATAGAGAAACTTGCGAGGTGTGACATCGGCTGTTGTCCAGTTAAGAGTAAAGCCATCGGTGTCAAACGAGGACAAGCTTGCTTCTGCGGCCGTCGTCGGGATCGCACCCGGCGTGAACATTCGAATTAGTTTCGTGCTGACATTGAATTCGTCTATCTTTGTATCCGTTGGCGGATTATCCAGCGCCGCCGCACCAATCGTACCTTCGCTTGTCCCGTCCGATGCACCAAAGGCGATATTGCCGTTGACAGACGCGCCTCCGGGGTTACCAACCGTCATAACCAACATTCCGTCGGGCTGAAATCCAAGACCTGCTGTCGCTTTGGGTCCGGCAGCCACCGGTTGTGTATCACTTCCGAGAGCCACGTTCAGATTTGCATTACCACCTATGGCCAGAAAGGAAACGTTGAATGCCTTCTTAACCGTGAGAGCGTTGATTGTGAATCCATCGGGATCCATTGAAACAAAGTCCGCGTCCGACTCGATTTGGACAGGGGCCGTTCTCTTCAGAATCTCAATAGCTCTGGTCTCATTGAAATCGACCATTGCTTTGTCGGCCTTGCCTACCTGCGATCTGAACGAGGTCGCAAGTGCTGTCCTGCTGGTTGAGCCCGTAGCCATTCCGAAAAAACTCTTTTCAAACGGCCTGGCTTGAGTCATCGGAACTGCTGTCATCTTCGAATTGCCAAACATGATCACGGCTTTTGGAGTGAAGCCAACTCCAGTGACAGCGACATTACCCGCTGTTGCGGGAAAAGTGAAGTCCCCGACAAAGGCACTATCGGCATCGCCACCAATGGCAAGATAGTGTATGATATTAGCCGTGCCGTCATTGACCGACCAGTTGATAGTAAAGCCGTCGAGGTCAAACGATACCAAGTCCGCCTCGCCCGAAACTGTGGGAACGGCATCCTTAACAATCACTATTCCGCTTGCGGCCAGTCGGGTACCGCCCAATCCGGTGGACGCATCGGCTGCCCACTGTCCCATGCCTCTTTCCTGGGTGGCGCTCGATGCAAAGCCAAAGAAGGTCGTGGCGTTCGCCTTAACGCCCTCGAGCGTCTGGTTATTCCCAAAGAAGATGACCGCAGAAGGCATGAAGCCGACTCCGGTTACAGCTTGGTTTCCAACACCGGCCTGCCTCGTGAACGTACCTTTCTTAGTGACTTGGGACTGTACCGAGGCACTGCTTGCCAGTGCTGCCAGTAGGGTCAGGCCATATATGAGTCTCTTTATCGACATGCGTCTGGTCCCTCCCTGTCCTCTATTTCAACAGGAGCATCTTCTTGGTTTGAATATCATTTCCGACGCGAAGTCGATAGAGATATATGCCCGTTGCTACCTGTCTTCCATGAGAATCGCTGCCGGTCCATTCATATTGGTACAATCCCGGACTGAGTGGCTCGTCGACCAACGTCTTTACACTCTGTCCGAGAATATTGAAAACCTCCAGTGTCACATCCCGATCGTTCAGGGAACCATCATCACTGCCCAACACAAACTCTACAGTTGTGGAAGGATTGAACGGGTTCGGATAGTTCTGGTTCAGCGCAAACGACTGTGGCAGAACTCGTCCACCAAACCCCTCGACTGCGACAGAGGCGGCCGATTCTGTCGACAGCAACGCCTGAGTGAGCCGGATCTTGCTTCGATCGCCCGATTGCACTGTTCTCAGCGCAGTCACGGGAATCTCTATCAGATCGGCAAGACCTGAGTGAATCATGGCGTCATCCCGAAACGGATTCTTGAAGTGCATCAAGATTTTCATCTGCCCCTGTCCGTTGTCGCGATGACTCAGAATCATATGGTCGGCATCTGCGGCTAGACGCGGTTGTCCCAGCCTTACAGCCGACGCATTATACGCTACTGTCAACTCCACTCCTGCCACTTCAGTCGGCAACTCGGAACGAACCGTCATCACATCCGAACTCCCCACCAACAAGTCATCATAATCCAGGGATACCGTAGCCCAATCAGGAAAAAGAGCGGCCCCGGGCGCCGGATTGATAGGCAAACCAAACACCAGATTTACCACCCCGACAAGATCGAACACATTAATCGTGTCGTTCGCGATGACGTCAGCGGTGGCAGACTGGCGAAAACTCAGGCTATACGTGCCGATTATCCTGGACACTATGTTCACCAGATCGGCAACATCCACTCGTTTATCAAGGTTGACGTCCCCCAGATTGTCCACCTGAACAATCCCCGATTGCGTCACTAGTTCCAACGATGGAAACTCCGGATCAGGGTTGACCGATTCCCATCCACTGTCAATGGTGACAGGATAGTCGCCCGGCAACGCAGACGGATCGACCGACATGACGGCATAAACTATTGCGGTAGTGTCAGCAACAGTGACAATCGGCTCGTTGGCAAGGCCAAAAGTTACTACTCTGACGCGCCCCGATGTCTGGCCTAGATTATCGTAAATCGTGTATCCGGCAGTGCGCCCGGTAGTTACAAAGGAATCAACTGTGAAATAGTTGGCGTCATAAAGCAAATCAAACTGAATCCCGTAAACCGTCTGAGTCGACACCAAGTTGACCGGGAAGTATATGCCCGTAGCCGCCTTGAGGCCCCCGACCGGCTGTTGGCCGTCTGCCGAGGTGGTCTGAATTACGTCAAACTGCAGCGCATTTACTGTAATATTGACAACCGCCGTATTCGAGCTAAGACCGCCATTGTCGACTGCCGTAAAAGACGCCGAAAAAGCGCCGGATTGCGTAATATCCGGAGTAAAACTGAATGTCCCGGTGACACTTCCGGTTCCCAGCACAGGGTTAGAAGGACTAAAAGTCATATTGGCCGAGAGACTATTCGCTGTCAGCGTGATATTATCCGTAATCGAATCGGTCGCCGTCACCGAAAACGACACTGTCTGCCCCTGATCGACAACATAGGTCGTAGTTGCAGGCGAGAGCGATATTGTCGGCGGGGTGTTGCCCCCCGGTTGAGTAACAGTGACAGTGGCCGACGCGGTAGCGTCACCTCCAGAATTTCTTGCTGTCAATAAGTAGTTTGTTGAACTGGTAGGGGAAACCGACGTTGAAGTTACCGCCGGCTGAAACCAGATACTCAGCGGACTGATGAATACAGAATCGGCCCCCGTTACACTCCACGACAAACTGCTGCTTTGCCCGGATAGAATACTCCCGGGGCTGGCCGTAAACGAATTGATCACGGGAACAGGAGCAGCCACAAAATTAGAATCGAACGTTACCGTCCCGCTGCCGGTACGGAACCGAATATCGAGCAGACCGGAAGTATCGGTGTATTTGGCATACTGGCAGCCGACCTCAATTATGCCGCCAAGCGAATCTATAATGAATATCGGCTCGACATAATCGTTGATAGTTGTTTGCGAATTCTGCGGAGCACCCGGATTAATGACGAAAGGGACATTCATGATAACGCCCGCGCCGGAGGCAACAGCCACCGCAACGGGATCGCCAAGACCCGGAAGACCCGCCAGCCCCAGTACTTTTATGCGGTCCCAGTTGGCTGAATCCGGAACAGGAAAATCGAGATCGTTGATCACCTGAAGCGTGAATTCAGGGCTCGTAGTAACCCGCGCAGTTTGAGTGAAATCATAGAAGATAAGTGTGTCGGTTGGTACTGAGTTGGAATCGACAAATACCGTGTCGGCAACCCAGACAGGTTTGATAAGCGAGGAATCATACTCAAGGTAGATCTGAAACGAAGCTATTGTCGTATCGTTGAGTACATAGATCGGCACATTTATGGTATCTCCCTGAGCTCCGGTTACACTGACCGTGTAAACCGAATCGGTGGGTGACTTGGTTGGTCCGCACTGGCCAAACGAGTTGCCTGCCAATACAAGCAGGAGCAACAGGCCGAAAACTGGTATTCTCAACAACTTCATCTATAACCTCCGCATATCGCTGATATTTCCAAACTCAGGATTTGCCGTCCTCAACCGATCCAGTCGATCCAGTCGATCCAGTCGATCAGAGAAATGACTCCGATTATCTATATCCCCTTCCGGGCCGGTCTCGAGGCGGGCTGGCCTGCCAATTTGCGGTACAAAAAGCCGGTACCGCCCCGAGATCGATTCGGCGAGGAAATCCGAGTTTCCGGATTGCAAACTCTGTCGATCTGTGCTGCTCATTAATACAACTCTCCAAAACAGTTCATCTCAACCTCCGGTCGAGCAATAACCAGACCGGTCACCCAAAACAGGCGCAGATATCTCACCCTTCCGTGGTGAAATACTCTCTCATTTTGCAACATGGCGGGCTTATCCGTGCGCCGCCGTAACAGTAAGTACCTCAGAGACTTAAGAGCCCTCAGGTGGCCTGTCCACAATCTCTTAGCTAGTGGCCGACTGAGATCCTCTCGCTTGTCTGAACATCGCTGGGGAAAAGGAGCATGATGTCATTCTTGCTATCCCGATGCCGCCTGCGCAAAGATGCAACCTGTTGCACAGATGTCTTCCTGACCTGTCCAAACGACCTGCAATATACAAAAAAAATATGACCTCCGGGTAAGCTCATTTGTTGGGAGGGCTGACGCAGGGTCATTACTATTCGCTCTTTCATTCATCTATTCTTCAGTATCTTTAGTCAATATCAGTCAATTCTCAATCTTACTGCCTCCTTTTTGCCCCCCCGGAGAGGAGTTAACCTCTCCGGGAAGAACAAATGAACTACAGGTAGTTGCAATTACTTCAAGAGCACCATCTTCTTGGTGTCGGTGAAGTTGTCAGCAACGAGCTTGTAGAAATAAATACCGGAAGCCATATCCGTTGCGCTCCATTCGAGCTCAACCAGACCAGCTTCGCTTGTGCCGGTGAACGAAGCCACTTCCTGACCAGTTACGTTGTAAATGGACAGGGTGTATTCGCCCGCATTCGGCAGGCTGAAGCTGATGCTTGTGCTCGGGTTGAACGGGTTCGGATAGTTCTGGTTCAGCGCAAAGTCGGCCGGGACCGCATTAGCAGCCACCGGAGCGCCTTCATAGGTCGCCATCTCAACAGAGACGATGCCACCACTCAGATCGGACAGGAATGTCCCACTGAATGTCTGGCCTTCTTCCATGCTGTAAACGAGGACGCGAGTCACATTGGCCTCGGCGTCATAGTTGTAAAGCATTTCCATGTTGTTGGCTTCCAGAGTCGGCGAGACGTCGCCACTTACGACAACCGCTGCCGCACCCATAGGAGCGTCGACGCTCAGGTTACCCCGGGCATCATACACATAACTGGCTGCAACTTCGGTTACCTTCGGGAACGGATTGGCATCACCAATGACGATACGAATCAGGTAGACGAGGTCGGAGACCGACAATGTCAGACCATCAGCATTTACGTCGGAGGCGGCAACCTGACCCTGCATATTCACGGTAAATACACCGATACCATATACAAAGTAGTTCGAGAACAGAACCGCGTCGGCGATTTCGTTGCTCAGACCGTTCAGGTTGATGTCACCGCGTGCGTCGATCGAGTCGGCACAGACGATGTCAACACCACCGTTGAGGAAGTCAACAAAGCGGACTGGATCCGGCTTGTTAGGCTGCTGGTTTTCGCAGTCAGCACCGGCACCGAAATAGCTCGGATAGCTGGTGTGATTCGGATCGGCAATGTCACCAATCAGGTCAAAGTCAATGACTTGACGACTGATAAACAGGCTGTCACCAGTACGGGACGAGATGGTGTTATCACCACAGTCGAACCAGCAGAAGCGAATCGGCACATACTGACACTCGAGAGTGCGGTCGTCGGAGACGAGGAAGTCCAGAGTGAACAGAGTCTCGCCCTTAAGACCGAAGCAAGTCGGGTGATTGGCGCCGTTGTTGGTCTCGGCAATACCGACCACGCGAGTCTTGCCCGACGGGCACTGGTTGCCGCAGTTGCCATTCCAGCTATACCGATAGGTGAAGTATTCCCATCCACAGGAAGCGTAGATGGAACCTTCGATGGCTGACTGGAAGTTCAGTGCGGAAGCGTCGTAACCGATCAGAATATCAAAACCACCCGCGTCTTCCGAACCTAAGTTGACGGAAACGTCAACCAGCTCGTGCATACCCTGGAAGGTACCGTGGGTCTTTTCGATCTGCAGTTCGTACGGCTCGGTGAAGAGCACGTCAAAACAGACGTCGCAGGAAGCGACATCAAGACCGTCGCTCACTTCAACAGTGAAGCAGAACGTCTGGCCGGAAGTACCGGCATCGCTCAGATCAGTGTTGAATGTGATAACGCCAGTAACGGCATCGATACTGTAAGTACCGACCGGAGTCGGGTTTACACCAGTGATGCTGTAGCTGATCGGATCACAGTCACCCGAAGTGCCACTGGCACCGCTCTGAGCGGTATTACCCTTGCCAACCGGAATGGTATCCGGGCAGGAAATGCTCGGGGCAACGTTGGTGAAGTTCAGGTTCACAGTCGCAGCCGCACCGGTGCCACAACTGGCATCGGATACAGACACGTCAATCGACAGGCCGGCGCCAATGTCGGCCAGCGATGGGGCATAACTCCATACACCAGCACCGTCGATCGAGCCGGGACCGGTCAGATTGAATGTGTACGGACCTCCGCCATCACCATCGGTGAAGTCGAAGTCGTAGGTCATCAAATTACAATGATCACCTGTCAGGCTGACCGGATCATTGGAGATCACCGGATTCAAACATGGAACCTCGGCCAGATACCAGCAGCGGCCGCCGGACCAGCCCGGATTCACTGGACCGCCTGAAGTCGACCACAACCATGCACCCGCCGGCGGGTAGAAGGTCGAGTCAACACAGATCTGCTTGCCTTTGTCGGCACAAGATACATTGATGTCGATGATCCAGGCAAGGTCGACGAATCCATCAGGAATACCGGGTTTGAACAGCTTGAAGCCGCCAAAACCGATAGTGTCCGCGCCCATTCCGTCAAGACTGAACGGGTTGACGAACGTTCCGCCATCGTAGTATAAACCAGACCAGTCAATAGCCGGGTTCCAGTTGCCACCGTTGACGGCGTCGTCGTAGGTCCATGTTGCGCCATCGGGCGAGGAGACCTCGATACCGTTGGTGGAACCGGTCAGGAAATTACCACTGCTCTGGTCCATCTCTATCTGAATAGACACATCGCCAGCGGCGCAGTCGATTGAGTCGGGCGCGCCTGGGTAGTTACCGATTCCCGGCAGAAGATTGAGGCTTTGCCCAAATACTCCGCCAAAAGGCAAAGCGAGCAAACAAGTCAAAGCTAGGAATAATGAAAACCGTTTCATTTCTTACTCCTAAGTACTCCGTTAACAATTACGCGTTCTAAAGCAGGAATTATATTGGCTGTTCCCCCTCGGAACAATCGCAGGAAACCGGCAACAGACGAGAGCCAAAACGAATGAAACCTGTCAAACCATGCGCATACCGAATACAAAATCTACTCCTTTTTCTTAAGCGCGTGTCGTTATACCTCTTTTAAGCGTCCTCCTTCCATCGCTTCAGGTTAGGGTTGACAAAACTGGCCGCGCCGCGAGCGACGCGGCCAATATCCGTATGTTTATTCAGTCCTTTTCTTTTGCCCTCGGGCAGCTAACATCCGGGCCCCATACAGGGGTCGGGGCCGCCGGAGAACAGGAAGTCCACGTAGTAAGTAAGATCAACAATATCAACTCCCCCGCCGATATCACAGTCGACATTTCCCGCCGCAAACGGATTTGGGGGCGGGCCGCCGGCAAAGAGGAAGTCGATGAGGTAAGTCAGGTCAACAATATCTGTCGACAGATCCCCCTGCATGTCTCCACACATGAAACTCAGCACGGTCAGGGAACCGTCGTCGACAATTACGTTAGCAGTATCGATAACCGCGATAGTATCTATTATGATTTCTGTTGAATCAGCCGGAGGCAGCGACACCTGCGTCCATTGCAGACATGTCTGACCGGCCCAGATTTCACATACAAAGTAGTTGGTGTCAAGCACTTCCTGGCCGATCACGCCGATCGATGATCCATCGGGGCGAGAGAAGTTGAAGTGGTCGATAAAATCGTGCTGAACCAGGATATTGACTGTGCGGTCGGTCATGGTGTCGGGGATGCTGATCACATCAGCCAGCACCTTAATCAGCAGCTCCTTTTGCTGCCGAGGAGGAATACCGGTGGTAACTGGCAAAGACGGCATGTCGGCCAGGGCCACAATGTTAAGGTCAGTCCCGATCCCGCCAATTGACCGGGCATCGACAAGCTCCCAGCCGGAACAGAGTGTGCCGGTAGTGTCAAAACTGCCGATCAGAATCTGGCTTGTGTCAATATGAATGAAATCCCACGGCCCCGAGGGGTTAGTAAGTACCGAATCAATACAGTTGGTGGTGTCATAGGTCAGACAGTCCCAATAGGATGTGTCAATGCTGGTGCCGGTATCGGTCTTGAAAACCATGATGTCCGGACGATCGAGCTGCAGCCAGACATTGAAGCCGGCAACTGTGTCGTTGAAGTTGATTATGAATACCGGGATTACCGCATCCTGCTGACCGGAAGCGGCAACTGTGTCGGACACTTGGACAAATAAATCCTGAGCTGTCGCATTGTGGGTCACAGGGCCTGAGAGCAACAGGATTGCTGCCAGACCTGCTGTAAGGAGCCAACTGTATGGCTTTAAGTTGACGGTCATACTACCTCCGCAAACTGGTTCGTCGAATTCTTGTTCTAATAGTCCCTTAACCCAGTTGCGATATGACACACTCCGATTTCTACAGAGTTTACGGCTTTAACCAATTTCGACAGTCATCAAACAGACGATCAACAAGTCTCTTTTCGTTTAGCGTCAGTCGTGTTGCCGAAAGCGTTCTCGAAAAAAAGTAACCTGCTTGTAAGACCCCTGATCACCCCCACGGTCGACCCGGGATCGAAGTAATAGCTTAGAGCTTTTGTCGCACGGAAACTACTGTCACGTTCACACGCGCCAGTCGTTAATGCATTCTGATTGTCACACCTATCATCCGCGCTGAATATAGGGCCAAGTGTGGGAGTTGTCAACAGTCTTTGTTACATTTTTTCGACCTTTTTTGCCGTTGCCTTGTTTTTGTCTCGCAGCAGGGTCTGACCGGGCGTATAATCGGACAGATTGGACGCCTAGGGCCGGGACCTGTCGGAGATTTCATCTCCTTTTATTACCATTGCCGAACAGATACGGACGCAGCCGCCCAATTCATGAAAAGATCGAACCCGGCCGCCATCCATTCGGCAGACACTGCTCGCCAAACTGCAACGATTGTGCCGAACGGTCTAACCTGTACTTGTAAGAATAGGGCTACCCTTTTGCCAAGGGCATATAGATATCCAAATGATACACAACAACATAACAAATGATAGCCGCGCGTCGAGCCGTACTTTGGTTCCGCTTCGATCCTGCACACCTGTGCATAGAGTTGCATCGGCCTGCCAATGCCCTTGGAAACGCAAGCTGCCTGTTCAGCTGACCAGCCCGAAGCGACTTACATTAATAGGGGCTGGGATAGTTTCTCGTCCGGTCCCGCGCCCCACCATTCATGATGGGTTTCCTGACTTGCTCCAACCCCCCGGACAAGGGATCATTTAAATAAAACCTGTTGCTACCTGAGTCGATAGAGTGTATATATGTATGTTACCGGTCCCGAAACTTCAGATTATATCCGGTCCGCCGGAGAGGAACCTGACATTGACTTCGACTAAGAGTGCCGGACGCTGCCCATTTGCATGGGTCATACTGCAAATCGGTCTGCTTTGCCTGAGTGCTCACACGGCTTTCGCCCAGGGATCGATATTCGGCGCGGTTCAAAACCCGGACCTGTCTGTACCGGCCAACGGGCAAATCAGCTTTTTTGGCTTCCTCGACGACAAAGATAACGAAATCCGGATCGACGGTGCGGTGGGGGCAGATTATGACAACGGAAACTGGTACGACGACTTTCAAAACTATCTGTCGGCTTCAGCCGGAAGCCCGTACGATTTTTACTTCTTCAATACTGTCACCTACCAGTCATATCATCTAGAGTCCCTGATACCCAGCAACTCCTTCCAACGTGAGGATGTAATCCTGAGTTCGGTAGGCTGGCCGATAACGCCGACAGGCCTGAAAGCAACCGTTGTCACCAGCACTTCGGTGCGCGTCAGTTGGAATCGCGACCCCAACCTTACTTATCATGTGTATCGAAGGTTGGAAAGCTCCGGCGGATCTTTTATGAGAGTGGATAATCCGGCCGGGCTTTTGAGCGATCCGGGCGTAGCAGACAGTTTCTATGTCGACACGACCCTTGACGGTGTATCGACCTACCAGTATCTGATAATTGCCCAGGATATCGTTGGGCTGCTCAGCCCTCACTCTGATGTCGTTGTCATGCAGACTGTTGTCGGTTGCTGCCTGGGAACGCGCGGAGACATCAATGGTGACGGAGTCGATTTGGACATAGTTGACCTGACTGCGGTTGTTGATTTCCTCTTCGGGACTCCCGGGCCGATACCATGTCCCGACGAATCCGATGCCAACGGCGACGGCGCCAACGGGGGACTTCCTGATATTGTTGACCTCACTTTTGTAGTCGACTGGCTTTTTGGCAGCCCCCCGACAATTGTTTCCTGTCCCTGACTCTTTGCCTCGCACTCACTACCCTGCAATCACATCCATCTTTAGTAGCGATTGTTGCCCAGTGGTCCAGAGCCTCTTGCCTTTCAATAGCTCCTGCCATATCGTTAACCATGAATCAGGAAGCGGATTGACCTTATGAGTATCAGTACGTTTTTGCGTAGAATCATCCCCCCGATCTATATGCTGGTCTATCTTGGCATTGCGGTCAGCCTGCATTTTACTACTCCGATTGTTCAGATCGTCCCCGCGCCTTATGACTACATTGGGTACGCATTGCTGGCCGTCACGGCCTTGCTCAATGTCTGGGCGATCGGACTGTTCAAACGCAATGACACTACCGTCAAGCCACTGGGAGAATCAACTATGCTGGTGATCACGGGCGTATATTGCTTCACGCGTAATCCCATGTACCTCGGTATTACCACAGGACTGCTTGGAATAGCAGTGCTGTTGGGATCAATAGTAGCGTTCATTGCGCCAGTGGCATTTTTCGTGACGATCACGGTTTTGTTCATTCCGTACGAAGAAGACGATTTAGAGAAGACGTTTGGCGTGCAGTATCTGGAGTATAAGAGTCGCGTACGTCGCTGGCTTTAGTCTATAGTCAGGGCGCGCAAAAACTCCGCTTGCCTGGCTGAGTGCCATAGTCTACCGTTGGAGTGATGGTCACTTCTCAGAACGGGATTGTTATTGCTACCAAAGGGCGGATGTTCGAAGTCCGCTGTGAGGACGGAATTCATCGACTGTGCGAAGTTCGCGGCAAAGTGAAGCAGGCGGCCGATTCCGAAACACCGGTAGCGGTCGGTGACAATGTGAAAGTCACAGTGCAATCGAGCGATACCGGCACTATAGATGAGGTCGGACCGCGCCATACCGCTTTCTTTCGAGCCGCCAAAGGAGTTGAGGGGAAAAAGCAGGTAATCGCTGCCAACCTCGATCAACTGGCTGCTGTTTCGTCGGTTCGCAATCCGCCCCTTAAGACCGGTCTGATCGATCGATTTCTGATTGCCGCCCGACTAGGGGATATGGACCCTCTGATCATTATCAATAAGGTCGATCTCGATTCGCCGCCTGATCTTGATGAAATCGTTGCTGCCTATCGCCGGATCGGCTACCCGGTGTTCACTTTGTCTGCCATCTCTGGAGACGGTCTTGATGATTTCGCGGAGAAATTACGAGGCCACCTGACCCTGATGGCCGGGCATTCCGGGGTCGGAAAATCAACCATGCTCAATTGGCTGATGCCCGGACTGGACTTGAAAACCCGCGAGGTCTCGACCTTTAGCGACAGGGGGAAACACACAACTACCAGTATCGAACTGTACGAATTGCCCAATGGCGGCTTTTTGGCCGATTCGCCCGGGCTTAAGGTAATGGGGCTTTGGGAACTGACCCATGAGGAACTGCCGTACTGCTACCCGGAATTTGAACCGTTTCAACAGAACTGCCGCTTCCAGCCGTGTAGTCATATCCATGAGCCCGGCTGCGCAGTACGCGAGGCCCTTAACGAGGGTATTGTAGCGACTTTTCGATATGAGAACTTTCTTGCCATCGCCAAAACGCTCGAAACCAGACGATCCGGCTAACTCAATTGAAATCGGCTATTTACCGATATTGTACAAGGAAGTATGGCAAATCGTGATATAGAGTTTCGCGTTGGCGTGGTTGTATTCCTGGGCCTGATTATACTGGCAGGCTCTTTGTACTGGCTGCAGGGATACCGACTGGAGCGCAATGCCCAACAAATACGAATCAGGTTCCCCGATGTGGGCACTCTGGCTGTCGGTGACCGTGTCACTGTTTCAGGTGTTCACAGGGGCAAGGTCAGGCAGATGCATCTGACCGATGACGGCGTTGAGGTCATGCTACTGCTGCACCGCGATGTCAAACTCCGTTCCGATGCCCGGTTCATAATCCGCAATCTGGGCTTGATGGGAGAACGCTATATCGCTATCAAGCCGGGAAGTGATTCGTTGCCGTTCGATACATCGCAAGTGGTGGATGGGCATTACGACACCGGTCTTCCGGAAGTCATGGGGCTTATGGGAGAGATGATAACAGAACTGCACAGCCTCGTCGCATCGATCAAACAAACGGTGGGGTCGGACAGCTCGTTGGCCAGATTCAACTCCACCGTTGCCAATTTTGAACGGGTCTCGGGTTCGTTGGCGGATTACTTGCAGCACAACGAATCCAGACTTGATCAGACTGCCGACAATTTTCTCAAAGCGTCACGCCGACTCAACGCGATACTTGACATCGACACCGACAAGCTCGATTCGACCCTGGAACGTTTTGATCGCACTTCCATCGGACTTGAAAGGTTCACCTTTCAACTCGACACGCTTGCCCGGGCAGCGCGAACCTTCGCTGATGATCTTAACCAGTCGGATGGAACTCTTCGCATGTTGATTGAAGATCGGCGGCTATACGACGATTTGCGACAGGTGGCTGACAACATGGATGACCTGATAGCCGATATCCGGGCAAATCCGCGCAAGTATATTAACCTCAAAGTGGAGTTGTTCTAAGTTGCCAAAGTTTCGACTGGCCATCGCTTTGCACAACCACCAGCCGGTTGGCAACTTCGATTCGGTCTTTGAAGACGCCCACAACAGAGCATATGCTCCCTTTTTCGATCTGGTTAAAGGTTACCCGGAAATCCGGCTGTCGTTGCATCAATCTGGTATCCTATGGCAATGGCAGCAAAAATCTCACCCGGAATACTGTGATCTGATTCGCGATCTGCACCTCGACGGCCGCATCGAACTTATGACCGGAGGCTACTATGAGCCGATTCTTACCTCGATTCCCCAACGCGATACGCTCGGTCAGATCGGCCTGCTTAATAACTACCTCAATGAACAATTTGAAGTTACTCCGACCGGACTCTGGCTGACCGAACGAATCTGGGAACCGCACCTGCCGCAAGTCCTGCACAAGGCTGGCGTGCAGTACTTGCCGATCGATGACACTCACTTCGAGTATGCCGGCTTCTCCCGTGACGATTTGTCCGGATCATTCGTAACTGAACACGAAGGCTACGCGATAAGACTACTGCCAATCCAAAAAAGGCTGCGCTACCTGATTCCGTTTGCAACGGTTGACGAAGTAATTGCCGAACTCAAAAGACAGGCGAAGCGCAATCCCGAGGGTGTTGCCGTCTATGCCGATGATGGCGAAAAGTTCGGAATCTGGCCTCAGACATGGAAGCACTGCTACGAAGATCGGTGGCTCGAGCAGTTCTTTCAGGCATTACAGTGGAACTCCGACTGGCTGGAAGTAATCACACTGGGCGAAGCGGCAGCGATGGAACCGATCGGGCGAGCCTATCTGCCGTCGGCGTCGTATGCAGAAATGCTTCACTGGTCGCTGCCGACTGATGCCTACCTCGAATACGAGCAGTTTGAAAATGATCTGAAGAATCGTGGTGACCTCGAACGCTATGGCCGGTTCGTTCGCGGTGGACACTGGCGTGGATTCCTTACCAAATACGAAGAATCCAATTTGATTCACAAGAAAATGCTCGCCGTCTCCGACAAATTGGCCAGAGCTGAAGAGTGCGCTGCGCAAAAAAATAGTGAACTACAAACGGCGCGCGAAAAACTGTATGCCGGTCAGTGCAATTGCCCGTACTGGCACGGTGTTTTTGGCGGAATATATCTGCCGCATCTGCGCCAGGCTGTTTGCGGCAGCCTGATTGAAGCTGACAGTATTCTTGACAAAGTTCTTGGCGACAAGATGCCAAACGTAATGTCCCGTGACTATGACGCCGACGGGCACGAAGAAACTATTGTGACCAGTGACAGCTTCAGCGCCGTGTTCGCTCCCCGGCGCGGAGGAATGCTCATCGACTTGGCCATGAATCGGCATGGCTTCGACCTGACCGATACGCTCAGCAGACGGCGCGAAGGGTATCATGCGAAAGTGAATGCAACTCAGGCCCAGCCGGAATCCGACGGGACCGCATCGATTCACGATCTGATTCAGTCCAAAGAAGACGGTCTGGAGAAGTTGCTTGTCGAGGATTGGTATCTAAGACGCTGTTTCATCGATCATTTCTTCGGACCGGATGTTGACCGGAAATCCTTCCTGACCGCAAGCTATCAGGAAGACGGCGATTTCATTTTGGAGCCATATAGCTGCCAGACCACCCTTAATTCGCACTCTCTTTCAGTACATTTGTCTCGCGACGGTATGGTGCGGTCAACTCAGGGCCAGTGGCCGGTAGTAGTGACAAAAAGCTTCATGTTCGACAAAGAATCAGACATTATTCGTGTTCGCTACGATCTGTCTACCGCAGCTTCCCGACCGATTAATGTCAGGTTCGCGATAGAGAACAATCTCACCTTTCAAGCGGGCCACGCCGATGATAGATACGTTACTATTGATCGATGCCGCCCGGATGAATCCTGGCTCGATACAGCCGCAGAACATGAATCGATCCATAGTTGGCAGATGCTGGATAGCTATCGCCATCTCGCTGTGTCGCTACACTCTAGCAGGACAACGACCTTGTGGCGCTCTCCTATCTGGACTGTCTCGCTCAGCGAAAGCGGGCTTGAAAAAGTGTATCAGGGAACGACCTTTGTAAATTGCTACAAGCTGGTTCTGACCTCCAGACCCGAAACGATTGAGCTCACCTTTGCAGCCGGCAGCATCGAATCTGTCGAATCTCTCCTTTCAGCTACTGTATCAGAAGCGACTGCCCACAGATAGGAATACGTCCGCCCCCCTCCTGTTGACAATGGCACCGATGAGAATTGCTTTGTATTTTGGACTGCTCAGGAGTATCATCTGACAGATGCTGGACAAACTGG
Source organism: Candidatus Zixiibacteriota bacterium (assembly GCA_046754125.1). Taxonomy (GTDB): domain Bacteria; phylum Zixibacteria; class MSB-5A5; order GN15; family FEB-12; genus JBHHVC01. Next base: position 11,338 of record JBHHVC010000009.1, on the reverse strand, counting down.
CCAGAACCGTTGCAGACTGCCGACGATGTGTAGTCCTGACCGGAGCGGGCATTTCTGCGGAATCGGGAGTTCCCACATTTCGGGGCAAAGAAGGACTATGGGGAAAGTTCAAACCGGAAGAGTTGGCCACTATGGACGCATTCGTGGCCAATCCGGACATTGTGTGGGAATGGTACAGCTGGCGCAGGGAGTTGCTTGATTCGATAAGACCCAACGCTGCCCATTATGCGCTGACACAGATAGAACAGTTGTTCGACCAGTTCCAGCTTATCACCCAGAATGTCGACGGGCTCCACCAAGCCGCCGGGTCGAAGGAAGTGCTCGAACTGCATGGCAATATCCGTCATAACAAATGTGTCGACTGCAACTGCCCGTTCGAGGGAAAACCGAACATCAACCCTAACCGGATTCCGGCCTGTCAAACCTGTGGCGGGAAGATCAGGCCCGACGTAGTCTGGTTTGGCGAGCTACTCGATCCGGCAACAATCGATCGTGCATTTGAGTTGTCGGAAAAGGCCGATCTGTTTTTCTCTATCGGTACCTCATCGCTGGTCCAGCCTGCCGCCGCCCTGCCGGTTGCTGCGGCACGGCACGGCGCCACGCTTGTGGAAATCAATCCGGAACATACACCTATTAGTGAGATAGCTGACTTCTACTTTCCAGCTCCGGCGGGCGAGTTTCTTCCCGAACTGATGCAAAGAATAGATATTGTTCGAACGGATACGTAGACTGATGAACTAGCATAATGACCTGTCGGTATAAGTACAGATGACCACAATAACTTCCACAAACGACGGTCGGCACCCCTTAGCGATCCCGACAACGAGCCTTGTAGAGCGGATCCGTCTTCGAACCCGCCGGCGGACCCTCACCTTCTGCCTTCTGCTATTGCTGGCAGCCCTGAGCTCAGGCGGATGCGTATACTACAACACGTTCTACAACGCGCGCAAGGCGTTCGACTCCGCCGAGAGCAAGCGCAAACAGGCAGAACAAAAGGGAAGACCGGTAAACGCGGGAAGTTATCGAACGGCAATTGAAAAATCGCTGAAGGTCATCGAAAACTACCCCAACTCCAGATATTACGACGACGCATTGTACGTACTCGCAATATCGTACTACTACACCGGCCAATACGCAAAATCAGAACGTCGCTTCAGAGAAATACTGGCCAACTATGGAGACACCAAATTCGCTCGCGACGCTACTCTCTATCTGGCCAAGTCGAAACTGGAGCAGGACGACCTCGGCGATGCGATGGACCTCTTTCGAGATATCTTTGCTGCCGATGTCGATAGGTCGTTCAAAGCACAGGCCGCTATGGCTCTCGGTGAATACTACTTCAATCAACAGGAATATCGCCAGTCGGAAGAGTTTCTCAGGGCGGTTCGTGATTCGCTTGGCGCCGATCAGGAACGCATCAAGGCGCAAATGTACATTGCCGACGGGCTCTATGCACGTTACCAGTTTCGTGATGCCCAGGGAGCCTACTTGCAACTGCTGGGCATGGACCCGTCCACCGACGATCGATTCCATTCCCTCTTTCATGCAGCGAGTTGTTCTTACCAGATTCAGAAAATCGACGAAGGCATGGACTATCTTCAGACACTGGCCGACGATCCATTGTATTTTGACTCGCTCGGTGTGCTCAAGCTAAAGATAGCCGAAGGATACGAACTGGATGACGATCTCTCTCCCGCCGAAGCGATCTTTGAAGAAGTCATCAATACTGTGGAAAACCGTCGTCAGCAGGCCCAGGCGCATTATCGCCTCGGCTTAATTTATCAGTTCGACTACGACGACTTGAGCAGGGCCAAGGAACAGTATGATGAGGTAACCAAAATAGCTAGAACAACCGATATCGGCCAGGACGCTTTGCAGCGCTCAACTGACATTGGTAAGCTGGAAGTCTATGCTCGGTCAATTGAATTCGACTCGACGACAACCCAGGTAGATATCGACGATGCCGCCCTGACTCAGTACTTGCTGTCGGAACTGTACTGGTTCAAGCTGAACAAACCGGACACTGCCATCATGGAAATGCAATACCTCGTCGACTCCTTCTCGACCTCCTACGATGCGCCCAAGGCGATGCTTGCCCTTTCGCAGATGATTCGTGAACACAGGGGGGATTCGGTCACAGCAGACTCAATCCTGAGCAACGCCATCGCTCGATTCCCCGGGTCCGATTACATGCCAAGCCTGTTGGAAGCTGCGGGAATGAGCAACACAGCCGCCGACACCGGCTATGCTGAACGCTACCTCGATCAAGCCGAGTATTTCCTTGTCGACGAGTTTGATCTCGATTCGGCGCGTGCAAACTATCAGTACATTGTCGACAATTATCCTGATTCCCGGTTCTACCTGCAGGCCAGATTCGGATTGATATGGCTGACCGAAATGTACGACAGCCCCGGCGACTCATCTGTTTTCTTCGCCTACGAGGAATTTGCCGACTCTTTCCCCGGATCTCCCTGGGCAACAGTGGCCCGAACCCGCCTCGGGACTACTCAAAGGCAAATCCGGCCTTTACCTCAACAGCAGGAGCAAGCGGTTGACAGTAGCGATACCGGGGTCATAGCCACCTCACCCACAGACGAAGGCGACACCGGAGGAGAGCGCAGCCTGATCGGAATCTACGACGACCTCTACGTTGATCAAGACGGCAACCCGATATTCGACCTCTGGGACGGCGTCGAATTGACCGAGGTCATCGAGGAATTCCTTTACCCTCAGGAAGCATACCGGTTTGAGTTTCCGGGCGACGTGTTGGAGATGTATTTCCAAATCAAGCTTGATTTCGACGGCAGAGTGGTTGATCTTGTTCTCAAGCGAACGTCGGGTAATAGTTTTATTGATGTTGAAGCAACAAAGATCGTGGCCTCAATGACTTTCGATCCTCTATTGATACCGCAGGAGATGCAGGATTCATGGTGGGTATACAAGTACACAGTGGAGCGGCCGGAACATCTCCGATGAGTCGCCCGCGTTGCCTGCCTGCCACAATTTCCAAAATCCGAGATCTCAAAAACGATTACTATGCAATCACGGCCGGACCGTTTGCACCTGCCCGATCCTGCCGCCCGGGGCAGTTTGTTCACGTCTTGCTCCCTGGCACACAAATCTACTTTCGTCGCGCCTTCTCCATAGCGGCAGTGGACAATCAGGACAAATCGATAGAACTCATTTTCAAGGCTATCGGTCAGGGCACGCGCTCCATGAGCAGACTGCGCAAGGGGGATTCGATCGATATTCTCGGACCGCTGGGCAGGCCGTTTGGCCTCCCTCGCAAGAAAGACCGTACAGTTATAGTTGCTGGCGGAGTAGGTTTCCCTCCGTTACTGTTTTTGGCAACCGAGATGGTTCGTCGTGGCTACGATCCAGAACAGGTAGAGTTCTTCTATGGCGGTCGTCGCGCCCACGACCTGATCGAGTGCCGACGAATCAAGAAACTGGGCGTTCGTTTTCACCCGACCACTCAGGACGGATCGCTCGGCCAGCGAGGGCTGGTGACCAAGCCGCTTGTACAGTTGCTCGACCAACATGAAGGCTCTCCCATTCGTTTGTATGCCTGCGGCCCGGAGCCGATGCTGAAGGCGGTCAACAACATTGGTGTCGAGCGCGGGCTGCCCGGCCAACTGGCCTTGGAAGCGCCAATGCCGTGTGGAATAGGTATTTGCCTGGGCTGTGTTGTTCCGCTTGCTAATGGAGGTCATGCGCGCGTTTGCTGTGACGGCCCCGTATTCAATATCGGCGAGGTGCTGCTGTGACTCCCGACCTGACAGTAGAAATAGCCGGTATCGAGTTTGTTAATCCGATCATGACGGCTTCTGGCTGTTGCGGCTATGGCGAAGAGCTGGCACAATTCTATCCGCTGGAAAAACTGGGCGCACTGGTGACCAAGTCGATAACACTCAAGCCACGCCTCGGCCATCCGCCACCTCGTACTGCCGAGACAGCGTCAGGAATGCTCAACGCAATAGGCTTGGCCAATGTTGGTGTCGACCGGTTTATCGATGAGAAGGTGCCGTTCCTGCAACGGCAAAACACCCGGGTCATTGTCAATGTAGCGGGATCCACACTGAGCGAATATGTTGAAGTCTGTTCCCGCCTGAATGATCTGGAATCAATCCATATGGTGGAGTTGAACATAAGTTGTCCCAACGTTGATAAGGGAGGAATGGAGTTTGGCGCCGATCCGTCAATGACCGAAAAATCAGTGGCCGCAGTTAAGGCTGTATTCTCTCGACCGGTCATAGCCAAGCTCTCTCCCAACGTCACAAGTATTGCGGAAATAGCGCGCGCTGCCGAGCAGGGAGGTGCCGACGCGCTCTCCGTCATCAATTCTCTGGTTGGTACTGCCATCGATATCGAGACATGGCAACCGCGACTGACCAATAACAAGGGCGGCCTCACCGGCGCAGCCATCAAACCGGTCGCGCTGGCTATGGTCGACGCCGTACACACTGCCTGTTCTCTTCCCATTATAGGAATAGGTGGTATTGCCAATTATGCCGATGTTGTGGAATTTCTCCTGGTCGGCGCCACTGCCGTACAGATCGGCACGGCATTGTTCATACAACCCGATGCGCCGCTGCAAATGGTGCGTGATCTCAAATCATATCTCAAACAAAAAAATATATCGTCCATAGCTGAACTGACAGGCAAGGTTAGGAAATATTGATGACTGCATTACGTGATCTCCAGAAAATACAGACAAAGAACAGATCGATCATCTGTCTCGGGCTCGACCTCGACCCAAAGCGTATGCCGCAAGCATACGCAAAGTCAATTAAGGGGCTGTACGAATTTGCCAACCGGATTATCGATGCCACTTCCGACCTTGTCTGTGCATACAAACCGAATCTCGCCTTCTACGAAAGTCACGGACCGGAAGGGCTCTCTCTGCTCAAGGCGCTGACCGATCGCATCCCCGAAGAGATTCCTGTGGTGCTCGATGCAAAGCGAGGTGATATAGGAAATACTGCAAGTCACTATGCCGAAGCATTGTTCGAAAAACTGGGAGCAGACTGGGTAACTCTCAACCCCTACATGGGCTACGATTCTTTGCGGCCGTTCCTGGAATACAAGAATAAAGGGAGCTTCATCCTCTGCCTCACCTCGAACTCCGGCTCAAAGGATTTTCAACTGCTTCACTGCGACGGCAAACCTCTTTATCGCATAGTCGCCGAGAAGGTGGCTTACTGGAATAAAGAGCGAAATTGTGGGCTGGTCGTAGGCGCAACACGGCCGGAAGTGCTTAAGGAAATACGTGCCGTCGCCTGCGAGATGCCGTTGCTCATACCCGGTGTCGGAGCGCAGGGAGGTTCCCTGGAAAAGGCCGCTATAAACGGTACTGACAATTTCCGCAGAACAGCGATGATCAATGTCTCGCGGTCGGTTTTGTATGCCTCGAAAGGGGAAGATTTCGCAAGCAGGGCACGGGAAGAACTCGCAAAGCTTCGTGATACTGTCAATAAGCTCCAAGATGACGACAGTGATCCGGATGGACAGAATCATCAGGATCAGACAGCACAGCCCGCAACTGCCCCCTCCGAGCAGCACTCCGGAGAAGGACAGGACAACTGATTGGTGACGACAAACAACCGATGGCTTACCGCGCAAAGATCGCTTGCCCACAAGGATGCAGTGCTTGGCGATATTATAAGACGGGTCGGCCCGTGCGCACTTACCCCCAAGCGCAGCGCCTTTGCTGCGCTGGTTGAAACAATCGTCCACCAGCAGTTGTCGTTGAAAGCGGGGCAGACGATTTACAACCGTGTTAGACGCCTGTGTCCGACCGGCAGAATCTCAATCGACTCACTTAAACAGGTTACCGATTTCCAACTTCGTAGCGCCGGCTTGTCTCGTGCCAAAGTCGTGTACGTCACGGACCTGATCGATAGGATCGGCGATCGCACTATGAATCTGAGAAAGCTCGCCGACCTTGATGACGAGCAGATCATTGAGAATCTCACAGTGGTCAAGGGAATCGGGCGTTGGTCGGCCCAGATGTATTTGATCTTTGTCCTTAACCGTCCGGACATCTTTTCCCCCGCCGACGTCGGACTCCAGATCGGGATAGAAAAACTCTACAGAATAACAGGCAACAGTGCCAAACTTGAACTGTTCGCTGAGCGATGGCGACCATATCGTTCTGTCGCCTGCTGGTATCTCTGGCAGAGCCGTAATCTAAGCGACAGCGCCTGAACGCTCTAAGGCAATTTCTGTGCGCCACGCCCTCTGGGTAGGATTCCCGTGAGAGGCAGATCTCCGTGACGTCTGCCGCTTATTTCTTACAAATGTAAGAATACTAAGGAGTCTGACTGTGACTTTACCAAACATATCCGATTGTGGGCGGCAGACCTCCCGGTCTGCTCCATGACACAAGTCTTGTAGATGCCGTCTTCGAACCCGCCGCCTGTATTATTGCGATCGCGCTGACCACAAAAAAAGACCGGCCAGGATAGGATAGACTGGCCGGTCTTGCGCTATTGCTGGGTAGGAACAGTAATCAGGACTTGTCCGCCTTGTCTATTTCCTCTTCGAACCTGGCCGCAACTTTGTCGAGCTCTTTGCTGATATCCGCATAATCCTGTGGGGACTCAGCCGGAAGGTCTGGCTTGGTCTTTCCGATGATGGCAGACGATGAGGCTGCGACCTTCATCTTATCAGTCGATTCGTCGATTTTGCTCTCTTCTTTGGGCACAAAACCGGGAGGAATATCTTCTGCGAGGGCCGATGTTTCGACCATCTCACCCTGAGCGGGAATATCAGCGGCGGGGTCCGGTTGAGCTTTCGTGTCGTCGGGTGGATTGTCCTGACGACGATAGCTGCCAATTGCCGCCAACAGATCTGGATCTGAAGGTTCAGCGCTGTCGCTTTCGTTCACAGCAACCACAGCGCTCGCGGCATTGGTCTCTTCAGTTGTGATTGTCTTCTCGCTCGGTTGTGTTGCTACTGTCTCGCGCACGCTTCGTTCTATCTCGCTCGAATCGGTTATTTCTACGTCAGGGTCCGTAGAACCAGAATTGGGCTGAGCTCTTTCGACCGTCTGCTCCTCGATCAACTCAAGATGCGAACTAATCAGGTTGCGTAGTTTGGAAAGGTACGATCGTTTGGTCGCTTCAATTTGAGCAATTTGCCGCTCAAGCTTACCAAGCTGCTGCTCGTGCGAACCAACCAGTTTCTCAGACTCCGCCTTCGCCTTACTCAGAATAAGTTCGGCCTCCTGCTTGGCATTGGCCACAGTCATGTCTGCGTTGCGGCGCGCGTCGATAGCGGCACTTTTGATAGTTTCCTCGAATTGCCTCAACCCGGACAATTGAGTGTTGAGAGAGTCGATTTGCATCGACAGCTTCAGGTTTTCCTGCCGGGCCTGTTCGAGAGCGACTGCAGTCTGGTCGAGAAGCGAATCGACTTCTTCTTTGTCGTAGCCGCGCATCTGAGTGGAAAACTCGTAGTTTCTGATATCACTGGGCGTCAGGTCCATGTCTTCGTCCTGTTTACCGGTTTCTTGTTTAGTTGTCTCAACTATCGCTCCACAAATCGATGCCCCCCTACGAGGGATAGTTTCAAAGCGGAACGGCTATAACTGATTATCGTACTAACTGCAGAGAAAATTAACAGGCTTCACAAGATAATATCGAAGTGATTGGCCATATGTTGCGGCCCATCTTTCTTGTGGGCGGCAAACCTCCGGTTTGCCGCTTGACAACGGTCCTGTAGGATGGGTCCGTCTTCGAACCCGCCCATCTGCACGCTCCCCACTGTAGTCCCGACAGACCAAATGTCAGGAGTGCACACGACCAACAACTAAACAGAAGCCTTGCGCCGACCAAACAGGCCGCTGCCGACACGGATCATGGTCGCCCCTTCGGCAATGGCTAGCGGGAAATCGCCTGACATACCCATGGAAAGAGTATCAAAGCCGTCGCCCACAATCCGGTGGCCTAGTTTGAAAATCTTTCCACAATTTGCGAAGGCAGCGCGAACTGTCTCCTCGTCGCCGCTCATGGGACCTATAGTCATAAGACCGGTCAGGTCGATTCGCTGCAATTTGTTGATCCGTTCGATCAAATCAAGCGCATCCGTCGGCGCAACTCCGAACTTCTGCGACTCGCCCGAGATATTTACTTCAAGCAGGCATTCTATAATGCTGTCAATTTGCGCCGCCTGTCGATCGATCTCCTCGGCGAGCTTTAACGTGTCGACGGATTGAATGACATCAAAGAGTCCAACCGCCTTCTTGACCTTATTGCTTTGAAGATGACCGATCAGGTGAAAACGGGCGATCTGCCCGACATTCCGTATCTTCTCCTCAGCTTCCTGAACCCTACTTTCGCCAATATTGTGTAGCCCTGCTGCAACGGCCATCTTGATCGTCTCGACAGAGTGCGTTTTGGTTACCGCGACTATTGTGATATCGTCAGCATCGCGATCGTACTTCTCACATGCGTCCGAAATCTGTCCGTAGAGTTGCCGGATGTTCTGGGCCAGAGCGTCCTTCATGATCGTCAGCAATATATATCCTGGACATTAGAAGGAAACAACCAAAAAGAGAAAAGCCCGGTCGCAAATGCGACCGAGCTTCTCTTGATTCGCAGCTTGCGCTCTCGTGCTAGGCCAGTGCCGGTTGTACTCTGGTATCGGCCAAGGATGGATCCGGTGCCGGTGGAGGTAGCGGGGTGGCTACAGAACCCGTATCGGGCAGTGGCTCAGGCGCAGTCACAAAATTGGACTCAATCTGATCTACCGCCGCGCTCACACGGTCGAAAAAGCCTTCGATAGTGCCGGCTAGATGATTGCGCGCCATTTCAACCATGTCACCTGAAAGGCCGAGTTGTTCGGCTGCCTGTGTGAAAAAGGCGTCGATCTTGGAGAGCATCTGTTCTTCAGCATTACCCAGGTATGAATCGACAGCATCAAAGAAAGTAGCCATCATGTCACCTGTGCCCTTTTCCGCCACCGATCCAGCCGCAGCGAAATAGCCCGGAAGCGCATTCGGGGCCGCGTCGGCAACCTGCTGTGTCTGGACATTAAGCCGGTTGAGATGCGCAAACGAAAACTGGCTGTCCATCCGGTAACGCAACGCGAACTTGTTGACTGTCCGGCTGTGGCCATCCTTGACCTCGGAGCTGAACTTCGAACGAATATCCGTTGATTCGCGGAAGAATGAATCCAGCGCAAAGTTTCGGCTTTGAACGCTGAAGCGATTGGCCTGATTCTCCCGATAATGCAAGCGGCTCTTGAAGTTTGCCTGAGTGCCTTCAGTCTCCCGTATATGGTTGGTACGTTCTTCCTGCTTCCCTTTCAGCTTGAAGTCCGCCGACAGACCAAAACCTGCCGCAGCAAGCTGGTCCAGAGATACGGTTTCTTCATTTTCGATCTGCTCCGCCGTCTGTGTGAGAGCGGCCAGATCGAACTGTAGCTTTAGCTTGTAGTCAAGCTTGCTTCGTCGTGAAAAGGAGTAAGTCGATGTTGGCTCACCAGCCCGCTCAGATGGCACTGCTGCTGTGTGGTCATCGTGATCGTTGTGATGGTTGTGGCCGTGGCTACGATCATGATCATCTACCTTGTGGGCCGGCCGTCGTTCGTGCGTGTCATTCACGCTGCGCGTGGACGGCGGTGCATTGTCACTACGGGAACCCAACTGCCGATCGCCGCGCGACGGATCGTAGCTGTCTTTGGCGGACGCTGACTGTTCGCTCGGAATAGTGGGCTGTTGCTCGCGTTGATAGAACGGTGTGCGGTGCTCCTGCACCGACTGAGCCATCGATAGGTATCGATTTCTCAGGCCGACCCCGACCGAAGCAAAAAAGTTGGACATATCCATCGCAACTCCTTCCGTGAAGCTGTTTATTATCTGCTCACTTTCCTTATCGGCACTGATCGAAAATTCCACACCAGTTCTCTTAGGCTTGAAAGTATGAACTGAAGAATCTTGAGACAGCCCAAACTGCTGGTCGACGCTTGACATCCCTTGTGAAATCTGTAACTTTCATGTCTCAAAGATAGCAGAGCCTGTAAGTAGCTTAGCAAGAAGTAGGGTTTTTATGCCAAACGTTCATCCCGAAACTCTCTCCGCATTGACTGCTGGAATCCAGTCGGAAGTCGCCAGCTATGTCTTTTACCTGAGAGCCTCAAAAAAGCAGCAATCGCAGGACATTCGCTCGATCCTTGAAAAGCTGGCCCTTGAAGAAAAGGACCATTTTCAGATTCTGGAACGACAGTATGATTCACTGGTACGATCCGAAAAGTGGATCAGTACTTCCGATGTGCTCAAACAGGAAGGGCTGCCCGAAATCAGTGAAGAGATGGGACAGGTTCACCGTGAGCTAATAGCCGAAGTCGAAGCAGCAGATTCACTTCATAAGGTTCTTGGGATTGCCTATCGCCTCGAGAAAGAAGCATTTGATCTGTTTACCAGCGCTGTTACAAAAACCGAGATTCCCCAGGCAAAGATAATCTTCGAGCAGTTGGCTCGTTTTGAAAAAGGCCATATGGCCGTCATCGAGAAGATGCTCAAGGAAGAGCTATAGACCGTCCGTTCACTAGGACAGACCGGGTGCCGATCAGGACTCGGAAGCGGCTGCGACAATCCCGCGATGCAAAATGCGTGTAATGCGGGGCAAAGAGTCTGCCCAGACATCGCGACACTGGTCGGTGGCAGCATCCCCTTCAAGCGACTTTAGGGCCTCAAGAAAAGCGGTGGAAACCGGCTCAAAATGAGTGTTGCGCAGACCATGACTGGCAAACATCTCACCATACGATAGGACCCGAGCTTCCCATTCCTCCTCGTCATCATAATCGGCAATCAACGCGCCTATGAACTCGGCAAATGCACTCTGTACAATGGCCATATCGGCCGAATTAAATAGAGGCTGAAAAGTCGGGTTCTTTTCGAGCAGAATCTTGAAAAAGGACTCAGCCAGTTTGTCAATCGAGCTTCTGCTCGATCCCAATGCGTTACGAAGTGTAGCGAAAATAGTAGCCATTTTGTTCACCAGTTTAAGTTATCTCGTTTCTCGGTTTATCGGACGAAATGCGCCGCCCATAAACCCCCAGAAAGCATAATATGGACAGCCTTCGCGCCGTCCGGTTGGCCATCATGCTGCGCGGCAGCACTGTACATATCTACCGTAATGAAATAGTGTGTGACTCCCGATCGGTTGGCAAGCCTAAAAACTGCCGAACATTCCGGCACCTGAGTATTGAACGCCAGATATTTTTGTTGTCCCCGAGCTTTGCCGAGGTGCACCTAGGGGTTTGTTGATAAAGTCTTGGATTTGAGTTCTTCAATTAATAGAATTGGTGCATGCAAACAAAACGAGACCAAGCA
>JBHHVC010000008.1:0-27200 GCA_046754125.1 Candidatus Zixiibacteriota bacterium | reverse complement strand
CGATGGAAATAGAGTTGATCACTCCTATAGCAATGGAGCAGGAGCTTCGTTTTGCAATCCGTGAGGGTGGTCGTACAGTCGGCGCCGGAGTAATCGCCGAAGTCGAGGAGTAGAGCCGACAGGGCGGAGTAGTTATGGATGTTCAAAGAATCAGAATTCGCTTGAAGGCGTACGATCATTGGGCGTTGGACAAGTCCACAAAGGAGATAACGCGCACAGTTGTACGTACTGGCGCGCGTATTATTGGTCCGGTGCCACTCCCCACAAAGCGTACAGTCTACACGGTCTTGCGTTCCCCTCATGTTGACAAAAAATCGCGCGAACAGTTTGAAACTCGAGTGCATAAACGTCTGATCGATATATTTGATTCGACGCCACAAACGGTTGACGCTCTTATGAAGCTGAATCTGCCTGCCGGTGTCGATGTGGAGATCAAGACCTGATTAGGGTTATGGCGCTATGAAGGAAATCCTGGGCAGAAAATTAGGGATGACTCGGTTGTTCCTCGAGAGCGGGGAGGCGGTTCCGGTTACTGTATTGGAGGCCGGGCCTTGTCGAGTTGTTCAGGTTAAGAGTGTTGGCAAGGAGGGGTACGATGCCTATCAGGTCGGCTACGGGTCGATGCCTGATAGAAAAGCCAACAAGCCGTCGTCCGGACATTTTGCCAAGGCCGGGGTTGAGCCGATGCGCTATCTGCGCGAGGTCCGGTGCGATGGCGATCCCCTGGAGGTCGGCGCCGAACTCATGGTCGGTATCTTTAGTGAAGGGGAGCGGGTCGACGTAACGGGAATTTCGCGCGGTCTTGGTTTCGCCGGGGCTATGAAGCGTCACCATTTTTCCGGAGCTAATAAGACGCACGGTCAATCCGATCGCTGGCGTGCACCCGGCTCTATCGGTCAGTCGTCCGATCCGTCGCGAGTGTTCAAGGGGGTGCGCATGCCCGGACGTATGGGGAAGGACAAGAGAACGACTTTGAACCTTGAAATCATAAAGATCATACCGGATGAGAATCTGATGTTGGTAAAGGGTCCGGTGCCGGGAAATCGCGGGGCACTTGTGAAGATCCGCGCTACCAATCGAGGATGACCCTGAAAGATAGAGATGAAGATAGACGTATATAATCAGGAAGGCCAGCAGGTCGGCTCAGTTGAGTTGAGCGAAAGTGTGTTTGGTGTTGAGTCACATGAGGCACTGGTGCATCAATACATTGTGAATTATAGGGCTCGTCAGCGTCAGGGAACGGCTAGCACCAAAGGCCGGGCTGAAGTCCGTGGGGGCGGTCGCAAGCCGTGGCGGCAGAAGGGAACCGGCCGCGCTCGCTCGGGGACCATCCGTTCTCCTCTGTGGCGCGGGGGCGGCATTGTTTTCGGGCCCAAGCCTCGCAAATATGGATCCAAGTTTCCCAAGAGCATGAAGCGTCTGGCCATCAAGTCAATTCTCTCGGACAAGGCGCGCAATGACCGCATACGTGTGCTCGACAAAGTCGAATTAAGCGAAATCAAGACCAAGTCTGTTGTGTCAATGCTGTCAAACCTCGACTTAAGCGGCAAGAAGTGTCTGTTTCTCGATGAGGTTGCCAACGAGCGGTTCAAGCTCTCCTGTCGCAATCTTCAAGGTATAAAGTTCGAGCGAGCATCGCTTGCCAATGGATATGATGTGTTGAATGCCGATGTTCTCGTCCTTACGACTGCTGCGCTCGATAAGGTCCAGGAGGTGTTCAAATGAAAGCGGATCATCGACATATTATCGATCTGCACATCAACACGGAGCGGACCACGCGTATGAAACAGGAAAACAATGAATATGTATTCCGCGTGGCAAAAGGGGCAAATAAGTACGTCATCAAGGAGGCCGTTGAACAGGCGTTCAAGGTGAAAGTAGCGGCCGTTCGGACTATGATTGTGCCGGGCAAGGAGCGCCGCATGGGTCGAAACGTTGGCAAGACATCGACCTGGAAGAAAGCCGTTGTACGGCTAAAAAAAGGTGAAGTAATCACCATGTTTGAGAACGTCTGAGTCGGTGCTGGAGTATAACGATGCCTGTTAAGAAATTCAGACCTGTTACGCCGTCATTGCGTTTCCGCACTGTGTCGACCTTTGAGACGATCACAGCGTCGACACCGGAAAAGAGTCTCTTGGAGCCACTGCGAAAGAGCGGCGGTCGCAACAATAAGGGGAGAATCACCGCTTATTGCCGCGGCGGCGGTCACAAACGCATGTATCGCCTGATTGATTTCAAGCGCAACAAGCACGGCATTCCCGCTCGCGTCGCTTCAATCGAATACGATCCAAACCGATCGGCGCGCATAGCTTTGTTACACTATGTTGATGGCGAAAAGCGGTACATACTGGCTCCTGACGGACTTAAGGTAGATGATATCTTGTTGTCGGGGGAAAATGTCGAACAGCGTGTCGGTAACGCAATGCCGCTTAGTCAAATGGTGCTGGGAAGTTCTGTCCATAACGTGGAAATGCGCCCCGGCAAAGGTGGTCAGCTGGTTCGTTCGGCAGGCTCTTTCGCTCAGATTGTGGCCAGAGAGGGTAGCAAGGTCACGTTGAAGATGCCGTCGGGCGAGGTGCGGTTTATCCCGCAAAACTGTTATGCGACTATAGGGCAGGTGTCCAATCTCGACCATAAAAACGTGGTGTGGGGCAAGGCGGGCGCATCTCGATGGCGGGGCATCCGTCCTTCGGTGCGAGGCGTTGCAATGAACCCGGTTGATCATCCGATGGGCGGTGGCGAGGGGCGAAGTTCCGGCGGGAGACATCCTTGCACTCCCTGGGGAAAACCGACCAAGGGTTACAAGACCCGTAGTAAGCGCAAGTCGAACGATCATCTTGTTGAAGATCGCAGGAAGAAGTAGGATTGAAGGAGCTTAGACAATGCCTCGATCACTAAAAAAGGGCCCGTTTGTTGATGGCCATTTGCAAAAGAAGATCGACGCCTTCAACGAGAGCGGCGAAAAGAAAGTTATTAAGACGTGGTCGCGTCGATCGACGATCACTCCCGAGTTCGTCGGGCACACTCTTGCCATTCACAATGGTAACAAGTTCGTGCCGGTGTATATGACCGAAAACATGGTCGGACATAAGCTCGGCGAGTTTGCGCCGACGCGCACATTTCGCGGGCACGGCGGCAGGATGGTTGAGCGTTCGTCCAGGGTGAAGGGGTAAGGAGACAGCATGCTTATCCAGTCGAAAGCCAGTTTGAAATTCGTAAGTATTCCACCGCGCAAGATGAGGTTGGTTGCCTCGACGGTCAAAGGGCTTCCTGTCGAGCGTGCGCTGAACATATTGAATTACACGCCTAGAGTTGCGGCCGGCCACGTCGCCAAAACGGTGAAATCGGCTGCGGCAAACGCGCTTTCGCAGGAGGGCACGGACCATTTGAAGCCAGAGGCCCTGATTGTAAAGAATATCTTTGTAGATTCGGCTCCCACGGCCAAGCGGATTCGCTTTCAGTCGATGGGGCGAGTGTTCCGTATCCGCAAGCGTTTCTGTCATCTCACCGTGATCCTGGAGGGTCGGACCGATATGGAAGCTGCGACCAATCCTACAAAAGGCAAGGCTAAGGCATCCGAGGGAGACCAGCACGATGATAAGGTTTCCGAGCGGAAAGCCAGGAAGGTGGCCAGGAAAACGGCCAGTAAGTCGGATAAAGAATCGAAGAAGTCTCCGGCCCCAAAGCGGGTTAAGGCCAAACCGGCCGGAGCAGCCACTGTTAGAAAGTCTGGCGGTGGGCGGGGTGAAAAGTAGCGTCGTGTTTGACATAAGGAGTTGATCTTGGGTCAAAAAACACATCCTGTCGGCTTTCGTCTGGGCGTAATAAAAACCTGGAATAGCCGGTGGTTTGCCTCGGATCGGAAATTTGCCGATCTGGTACATGAAGACATGATGGTGAAACGATACATTCACCGGCGGCTCGACAATGCTGGGATAGCTAATGTCATCATTTCGCGAGCGCCAAAGAAGGTGACTGTGGATATTCATACATCTCGACCGGGCATTGTCATCGGGCGCAAAGGATCTGAGGTTGATAAGCTGCGCGAGGAACTGCGGCTGTTGACATCCAAGGACATTATGCTCAACATCGTTGAGGTGAGGCGTCCTGAATTGGAGGCGCAACTGGTGGCCGACTCGATTGCTCGCCAGCTTGAAGGTCGCGTGATGTTTCGCCGTGCAATGAAAAAGGCGCTGGCCGCTACTATGCGCATGGGGGCAGTAGGCATTCGTATTCAGTGCGCTGGACGATTGGGCGGCGCCGAGATCGCTCGTACCGAGAAATATCGTGACGGTCGCGTTCCGCTTCATACCCTTCGGGCCGACATCGACTACGGAACTTCAACCGCCCGTACTACCTACGGCTGCATTGGTGTGAAGGTCTGGTTGTGTCGCGGCGAGATAATCGAGGCCGGAAAGTTCGTCGGTGATGAAGAAACCGATCAGCAGGAGCGCCAGCAGGAAATGTCGCCCCCGCGTCAAAAGCGTGGACCGGGTGGTGGACCTAGTCGCTCCAAGCGGCCGAGGGGGCGGGTTCGCCGGTCACCTCGTCGCGACGATGCTGCTGGAGCCCCAAGAGGTCGCCGGCCGGAGTCAACTGGTGGGCAGGCCCAGGGAAAGGCGCCATTGGACAAGAAGCGTCAGGAAACAAAACCAAAGGATCAAGCCAAATAGCGGCTCTGGATTATTGTGGAGAATAGTCAATGTTGATGCCGAAAAAAGTCAAGTTCCGCAAGCAGCAGCGGGGACGTATGCGCGGAAAAGCCAAAGGCGGCTCCATGGTCAGCTTTGGTGAATTTGGGCTGAAAGCGCTGAATCCGTGCTGGATGACAAATCGGCAGATTGAAGCCGCCCGTATTGCGATGACGAGATATATTAAGCGTGGCGGCAAAATCTGGATTCGCATATTTCCAGATAAGCCGGTAACCAAGAAGCCTGCCGAAACCAGAATGGGCAAGGGTAAGGGTGCTCCAGAGTACTGGGTTGCGGTCGTCAAGCCGGGTCGCATTCTCTTTGAGATCGAAGGCGTTTCGGAGATAATGGCGCGCGAGGCCCTTCGCCTTGCAGCCAACAAGCTGCCTATCAGGACGAAATTTGTGACGCGGGAAGATACGGGGGGAACGGTATGACACTGAAAAATCAGTCGTTACGGGAGATGACCCGTGAGGAGCTAGTGCAGAAGAAGACTGAGCTTGACGAGGAAATGTTCAACCTGAAGATGCGCCAGTCGCTCAAAGCGCTGGACAATCCGTTGCGTCTGAGGCACCTTGGGCGGGAGATTGCTCAGGTATTGACAATCCTCAATGAAGATAGAAGAGGGATTCGCAAGCTGGCCGAGAGAGCCACTACTGTCCTGGCGGATGCCAAAACTGACTAATGGGTAAACGAAAGAGCATATTACGGGGTGATGGATGAGCGAGTCGGCTGCAAGAAACAGAAGGAAGGTGCGGCGCGGCACGGTGGTTTCCGACAAGATGGAAAAGAGCATTATTGTCAGGGTCGATCGAACTATGCCCCACCCCTTGTATAAGAAGACGGTCCGTGTTTCGACCAAGCTCTATGCGCATGACGAAAAGAATGAAGCGCACCAGGGCGACACGGTTCAGGTGATGGAGACTCGTCCGCTGTCCGCAAAAAAGCGGTGGCGGCTGGTTGAGGTTGTTGAGCGGGCCAAGTAGGCCCTTCGACGGTCAACGGGATAGGGATAGAAACGATGGTGCAGGAGTATACGATATTGTCGGTGGCCGACAATTCTGGCGCTAAGAAAGCAATGTGCTTTCGCATCCTTGGCGGGCGAAAGAAATATGCCAGTGTCGGAGACATTATCGTGGTCACAGTCAAAGAAGCGATTCCCGGCGGGACGGTGAAAAAGTCTGAAGTGTGTCGGGCCGTTGTGGTAAGAACCAAATCGACGCTGCGACGCAAGGACGGATCTTTGATTCGCTTTTCCGATAACGCCGTAGTCATCATTAACGAGCAAAAGGAGCCGCGTGGTACCCGTATCTTCGGACCGGTAGCACGCGAACTGCGGGAGAAAGCATTCATGAAGATTCTCTCACTGGCTCCGGAAGTACTGTAGGCGGTCAAAGAGCTATGCACATTAGACGAGGTGATACAGTGTACGTGCGGTCCGGTCAGTATAAGGGCAAGACTGGCCGAGTACTCCACTTTAGTAAGGATCGGCAGAGGTTGGTAGTTGAGGGTATTAACATGCGAAAGAAGCACCAGCGACCGACCCAGAAGAACCCAAAGGGTGGAATCGTGTCAATCGAGGGGCCGATTCATATCAGTAACGTTGCTCTTTTCAGTTCATCGCTTAACGGCCCGACCAAAGTGTCGCATCGTGTTATTGAAGAGGGTGGAAAGAAACGTCGTGTGAGAATTTGTCGGAAGTCCGGCGAAGAGATATAGGCGGGAAGAAGAGATGGCCAGGCTCAAAGAAAGATACCTCAAGGAAATTCATCCCAAGCTGATGAAACAGTTTGAGTATAAATCGGTCATGCAAGTTCCCAGGCTGACGAGGATTACTCTCAATATCGGCGTGGGTGAGGCAACTCAGACTCCCAAGTCGCTTGAAGCGGCCGTGGAAGACTTGACAAAAATAACCGGGAAGAAACCTCTGGTCACAAGGGCGCGACAGTCGATTTCAAACTTCAAGTTGCGTGAAGGTATGCCAATAGGATGCTGCGTTACGTTGCGCCGCGACCCTATGTACGAGTTCCTGGACAGGTTCATTAGTGTAAGCGTACCACGTATTCGCGACTTCAGGGGCCTTAGCCCCAAGTCATTTGATGGACGTGGAAATTATAATGTCGGTATCCGGGAGCAGGTGATCTTCCCGGAAATAGAATACGACAAGATCGATAAGATTCGCGGATTAACCGTCTCGATTGGCACTACGGCTCGCACCGACGAAGAGGCGCGCCAACTGCTGACTGAGTTGGGAATGCCGTTTAGGAAGTAGGAGATCAATGGCCAAGAGATGTCTGATTGAAAAACAGCAGCGCAAACCGAAGTTTGCGGTGAGAGCATATTCGCGCTGTCGGTGCTGTGGTCGCCCAAGAGCGTACATGCGTCGGTTCGGATTGTGCCGGATCTGTTTCAGGCAGATGGCACTTGCCGGCAATCTGCCGGGAGTAGTGAAGGCCAGTTGGTAGGATAGCAGCCGGTACCTGAACCGGTGGGAGAAACCTGATTATGAGTATGACGGACCCTGTCGCAGACTTGTTGACAAGGATTAGAAATGGCGCTAAGGCAAAGAAGACGGCCGTCAATGTGCCGGCATCGAATCTGAAGAGGGAAATAGTGCGCATTCTGATGGAAAACAGTTTTGTCAAAGATTGTGTAGAAATGCCGGACAATCGACAAGGCATTTTGCGAGTTTACTTGCGCTATCGTGCCGGCGATGTTCCCACTATCCGTGGTATTCAGCGGGTTTCAAAGCCTGGGCTGAGAAAGTACTCCGGTTCGGAAGAAATCAGACTTTCCACTCATAACGTCAGAGGGCTCACTGTGGTTTCCACCTCTCAGGGTGTTATGACAAATTTTGATGCCGCATCCAAGGGCATTGGCGGCGAAGTACTGCTTCGATGCTGGTAATGTGAGGCTTACGCAATGTCACGAATAGGAAAACAACCGATACCGATACCCGGCAAGACCAAAGTAGAACTTGACGGTCAGCGGGTAACGATCACCGGTCCAAAGGGATCGCTGGTGCGGGATATTCATCCGAGTATAACCGCCTGTGTTGAAGAAAACAGTATTATTGTTAGGCGTTCCAGCGATCAGAAAAAGCATCGCGCGCTGCACGGCTTGACTAGAGCTCTGCTGAACAATATGGTGGTCGGTGTAACAGAAGGATTCTCGCGCGAGCTCAGGCTGGTTGGGGTTGGGTATCGTGCGGAATTGACGGGCAAGCAGCTGATCCTGAATCTGGGCTACTCGCATCCTATCGTGGTGACGCCGCCTGACGGGATCAGTTTTGAAGTCGAACAAAAGGCAGGGAAGGTGACCGTTCTGGGTATCGACAAAGAGTTGGTCGGGTTGGTCGCTGAGAAGATTCGTTCATTCCGAAAGCCTGAGCCATACAAAGGCAAGGGCGTACGATATGCGGACGAACATGTGCGTTCCAAGGCCGGCAAGACAGCTGCGAGCGGAGCGTAAGGAAGAGGACGGCACAGAAACATGGCTGATAAGAATATCAAAAGGCAGGCCCGTGCGGATCGCCGGCGTCGTCGCATTCGAGGTAAGGTCTCGGGGACTTCCTCCTGCCCACGTTTGACGGTCGCCAAGTCGCTGAAGAATACATTTGTGCAGATAATTGATGACGAGAAAAGAATCACTCTGGCAGCTGCGGCGTCGAATGCCAAGGATGTAGCGAGCAAAGCAACAAAAGAAATGACAAAGACCCAAATCGCCAAGGAAGTCGGCAAGTGCATTGCTGAGGCAGCGAAGTCCAAGGGTATCGAAAAAGTTGTGTTCGATCGCAACACCAACCGGTATCACGGCCGCATTAAGGCGGTCGCCGATGGTGCTCGCGAGGCCGGACTGAAGTTTTGACAATAGCGTTGCTCAGACGAGAGGTGTAGAGTTTGGCACGATTTGAAATGGATAACCTCGAATTCGAGGAGCGAGTAATCAACGTCAACCGCGTCGCAAAAGTCGTAAAAGGTGGTCGACGTTTCAGTTTTACCGCTCTCGTTACGGTCGGGGACAAACAGGGTAAAGTAGGCGTCGGGTACGGCAAGGGGCGCGAGGTTGCCGAGGCGATTCGCAAAGGTACTGAGGCTGCCCGGAAAGCAATGAAACAGGTCAATCTGGTCGAAGGTACCATTCCGCACCGCATCGACGGTCGCTTTGGCGCTACCACCATCGTTATGCGGCCAGCATCTGCAGGGACCGGCGTAATAGCCGGAGGCGCCGCTCGCGCCATCCTCGAGTCGGCTGGGGTGCAGGATATTCTGGCCAAGGTGCTGGGCAGCCGCAACCCGAATAACGTGGTGAAGGCGACGATGAACGGGCTGGAGAACCTGCACACTAAAGAGCAGCAGATTCAGTTCCGTGAGGAAACATAGAGTGACCGACAGGCAGGACTTGACTACTATGGCAAAACTAAAAATCACACAAGTGCGCAGCACCATTGATCGCAAAGAGGCGCAAAAACGCACAATTGTTGCTCTCGGCCTGGGTAAGATCAATCGGTCTGTGATACACAACGACACTCCCCAGATTTTAGGGATGATTCGGTCGGTGAGTCATTTGGTGACCGTTGAAACTGTTCGATAGCGCACACGAGGAATCTGGAATAATGGAACTGCATACGCTGAAACCTGCCGAGGGATCGAAGAAAGATCGCAAGCGCCTCGGGCGCGGCACCGGTAGCGGACTTGGAAAAACATCTGGTCGTGGACACAAAGGTGCTGGAGCTCGAAGCGGTCACCGGCATCGCAGGGGCCACGAGGGCGGACAGATGCCGCTGCATCGTCGTCTTCCCAAACGAGGATTTCATAATATCTTCAAGAAGGAGTTTCAGATTGTCAACCTCGGCGATCTGAATCGCTGCCAGGCGGGCGAAATAACTCCGGACCTGCTAAGGTCTGCAGGATTGGTCAAAAAGGTCGGTGTGCCGATAAAGCTACTTGGCAACGGCGAAATTGACCAGGCATACACGGTCAAGGTGGCGGCCTTTTCGAAGTCGGCTATTGAAAAGCTGGAGAAAGTCGGTGGAAAGGCTGAGGTGACTGCGTGCTAGACACCTTTAAGTCGATCTTCAAAGTAGAAGAGCTCAGGAGGCGGATATTCTACACTCTGGCTCTTCTTGTTGTTTATCGCATCGGCGGACATATCCCAACTCCAGGAATTGACGGCTCTATCTTAGCCTCCGCTCTTTCACAGAACTCAATCTTTGGACTTCTCGATCTTTTTGCCGGTGGTGCCTTTGCAAAGGCGACTATTTTCGCGCTTGGCATCATGCCATACATCTCTGCTTCCATCATGCTGCAATTGATGGGTGCTGTCGTTCCTTTCCTGCAACGCCTTCAGCGAGAAGGCGAGGAAGGCCGACGCAAGATTACCCAGTACACGCGGTACCTGACTGTAGCAATCGCGGCCCTGCAGGCGTGGGGAACGGCGGGGTTCCTGACAACAATCAATCTAAATGGTCGTTCTGCGGTGCACATGGACTCTGTCTGGTTTATTCCGCTTACGATTCTTACCTTCACCTGCGGCTGTATCTTCATCATGTGGCTTGGCGAGCAGATTACTGAGCGCGGCATAGGGAATGGTATTTCACTGATTATTTTCATCGGCATCATAGCTCGTTTCCCCGATGCTGTAGTCACGGAAACGCAAATGGTATGGCATGGAAGCCGCTCCTTCCTGCTGGAAGTCGTGATGGTTGCCATGATGATTGGCGTAATCGCTGCGGTTATTCTGGTGACCCGGGCGCAGCGAAAAATCCCGGTTCAGTATCCACGACGGATTGTAGGCCGCAAGGTTTTTGGCGGCGCCACGACTCACTTGCCGCTATCCGTGAACTCGGCCGGCGTTATCCCGATTATTTTTGCCCAATCGATCATGTTCCTGCCGTCGACAGTTGCCCAGTTGTTTCCAAACACAGACTGGATCCAGAATCTTGTCGCGGTCTGGTTAGCGCCCGGCGGGTTGTGGTATTCGATGATATACGGTGTGATTATTGTGTTTTTCGCCTATTTCTACACTGCAATAGTCTTCAATCCTATGGAGATCGCTGACAATATGCGCAAGAATGGCGGCTATATTCCCGGAATTCGCCCGGGTAAGAACACTTCAGAGTATATCGAGAGGATACTGACTCGCATTACACTCCCGGGAGCTTTATTTTTTGCGGCGATCGCAGTCTTGCCGTGGGTGCTCATATCAAAAGCAAATGCCAACTTCTTTTTCGGGGGTACTGGACTTCTGATCGTTGTCGGTGTGGCGCTTGACACTTTGCAGCAGATTGAATCGCACTTGATGATGCGTCACTATGACGGCTTCATGAAGAAGGGTCGAATTCGAGGGAGGTCGATGTAGCGATGAATCTCGTCTTTTTGGGCCCACCCGGATCGGGCAAGGGTACGCAGGCTACCATGCTTTCTGAAGCGAAGGGATATGTCCATCTCTCCACCGGCGATGTACTGCGGGCAGCTGTGAAGGCTGGGACTGATCTTGGGAAAAAGGCCGAAGGATATATGAAAGCAGGCGATCTTGTGCCTGACCAGCTAATGGTCGGATTGATTGAGGATCGCGTGGTATCCGGCAAGCTCTCGAACGGGTTTATTCTGGATGGCTTCCCACGCACAATCCCGCAGGCAGAGCAGCTTAAACAGATGCTTCATAATAATTCTGTAAGTCTTGACCGGGTAATTCTGTTTGCAGTCTCTGACGAGGAAATTGTAAGGCGGCTTTCGGGGCGCTGGTTTTGTCCGAAATGCAACTCCGGGTACAATTATCCTGCAGCAGTGCCCAAAGAGGACGGAATTTGCGACAATGACGGGGAAAAACTGCAAAGACGACCGGATGATGAAGAAGGGGTCGTGCGCAATCGGCTGGATGTCTACAAGAAGCAAACCCTGCCGATAGAGGGCTTCTACCAGGGCGAGTCGATTCTGTCAACAATCAGAGCCGACAGAACTCCAGATGAGGTTTTCAACGATCTGTTGGAGTTTGTAGAATCGGCGCCGCAGGCTAAGTGAGTAAAATGATAGTGCTGAAGACTCCCGATGAGATAGAAATAATGCGCCGGGCCGGCCGTTTGGTGTCGCAGACACTTGATACGGTAGCAGAAAACATAGCTCCGGGGGTGACCACCGGTCGGTTGGACGAACTGGTCGAAGAGTTTATCCGTTCCAACGGGGCGATTCCCGGATTCAAGGATTACCATGGCTATCCTGCCTCAGCCTGTATCTCGATCGATGATGAAGTGGTGCATGGCATCCCGGGTAAGCGACTGCTCGAAGAGGGGCAGATTGTCTCTGTGGATGTTGGTACAATCGTTGAGGGATTCTATGGAGATTCGGCAAGGACCTTCCCAGTGGGTGAGATTAGCGATGAGAAAAAGCTCCTGCTGGCCAGGACAGAAAAATGTCTGCAGGCCGGTATTGACAAAGCCAGAAAAGGCAATAGATTAGGGCAAATCTCGGCGGCCGTTCAGGCGGTGGCCGAAGAAGCGGGCTACGGAGTTGTTCGTCAGTTGGTCGGCCACGGAATCGGTCGTGAAATGCACGAAGAACCGCAAGTCCCGAATTTCGGATCATGCGACGATGGTCCGATAATGGATATCGGAATGGTAATCGCTATTGAGCCAATGATCAATGCGGGAACTTACGATGTCAATACCAAGCCGGACGGCTGGACGGTAGTTACAGCCGATGGAAGTGCCTCGGCTCATTTTGAGCATACCGTCGCAATAACGGAAGACGGACCGGATATACTGAGTCTGTCCTAAAGGAGCGTATGGCCAAAGAAGAGACGATCACGGTTGAAGGCAAGGTTGTCGAGCCTCTGCCCAACGCCATGTTCAAAGTGGAACTGGACAACGGACATGTCGTTTTGGCCCATATATCCGGCAAGATGAGAATGCATTTTATTAAGATCCTCCCCGGCGATAAGGTGACACTGGAGTTGTCACCGTACGATCTGTCGCGCGGGCGGATTACATATAGGTATAAGTAACGGCAGACTGCCCAAACGCTGGAGATAGGATGAAAGTAAAATCGTCTATCAGAAAACGCTGCGAACATTGTAAGATCATTCGCCGCAAGGGTGTGCTGCGAGTAATATGCAAAAAAAGCCCAAGCCACAAGCAGCGACAGGGTTGAACATGACTGAGCGGTTTTAGAAGAAGGAGTTTACGTTGGCTCGTATTGCTGGTGTTGATTTACCAAAAAACAAGCGCATTCAGGTTGGCCTGCGCTATATATTCGGCATTGGACCGCATATTGCCGATCAGATTCTCAAAAAGACCAAGGTCAGTCCGGATACCAGAGTACACCAGTTGACCGAGGAAGATGTAGCTAAGTTGCGCAACGTTATCGAAAATGACTACGCCGTTGAGGGAGCGCTGCGCGGTGAATTATCTATGAATATAAAGCGACTGGTCGATATAGGCAGTTACCGGGGATTGCGACACCGTCGCGGGCTGCCGGTGCGAGGACAGCGGACAAAAACCAATGCTCGTAGTCGTAAGGGACCAAAACGGTCGATTGGCGGATTGAAGAAAAAGCCTGTGGGCAAGAAGTAGCCCACCCAACTTGTAGAGGTTATTTGTGGCAGATCCCAAGAAAAAAGGACGTTCCCGAAAAAAATTGCGTAAGGTTGATGCCAATGGCATTGTTCATGTAAAGGCGACCTTCAACAACACTGTTGTCACTATCTGCGACAACAGCGGGGGCACTATTGCGTGGTCGTCGGCCGGACGCTCAGGGTTCAAGGGCTCAAAAAAGTCCACACCATTTGCGGCGCAGTTGGCGTCATCATCTGCCGCTCGCGAAGCGATGGATATGGGGCTTCGCAAGGTAGAAGTGTGGGTCAAAGGTCCCGGCTCCGGACGCGAAGCAGCGATTCGGTCGTTGTCGGCTGCTGGTCTGGAAGTAACCCTGATCAAAGACGTTACCCCGATACCACATAATGGGTGTCGTCCACCCAAGCGCCGCAGGGTTTGATAGAGTAGAATGTTCTTGTTGATGATGTATAGAGGAGATTGAATGGCTCGATATCGTGACGCCAACTGCAAACTCTGCCGGCGGGAGAAAGAGAAGCTCTTCTTGAAGGGCTCTCGCTGTTTCGGTAAGAAGTGTGCAATTGAGCGACGACGGTCAGAATATGAGGCGAAAGGTGTCGCCATACGGCCTGCAATTGCGCGAAAAGCAGAAGGTTCGGCGAACCTACGGCATCCTGGAAAAGCAGTTCCGAAACTACTTCAAAGCGGCTGACAAAAGAGCTGGCGTTACCGGCGATATCCTGTTGCAGTTGCTGGAGAGGCGGCTGGATAATCTGGTTTACCGTCTTGGGTTTGCACCGTCTCGTAAATCGGCTCGCCAATTAGTGCGCCATCGGCATATAACAGTTAATGGACGGACCGTCGATATTCCGTCATATTCTATAAAGCCGAGCGAGGTAATCAGAGTTCGCGACAAGTCCAAGAATCTGGATGTTATTCACGGCGCACTTAAAGGTGGCAGGGCCGAAGAGCTAGCCTGGTTGCGTTTGAACAAGGCAGGGCTCGAAGGCGAGCTATTGGAGATTCCAAAAAGGGAAGAGATTCCACTGACCACCAATGAACAGTTGATTGTGGAGCTTTATTCCAAGTAATCTCTTAACGGGATTGTTCGGAGGATAATCTGTCTATGAAATGGAAGCCATTGACCATGCCGAAAGAGGTCGTTATCGATCAGTCATCGGCAACCGACAACTACTCGCGTTTCACCATTGAACCGCTCGAGCGAGGCTATGGCACAACTTTGGGCAATTGCCTGCGTCGTGTCCTGCTGTCGTCAATTCAGGGAGCGGCAGTAGTGTCGATGCGAATAACGGGAAGTCTGCATGAATTCGCCCCCATTGATGGCGTCTATGAGGACATCACCGAAATCGTTCTAAATGTTAAGGCCATTCGACTGCGTTCCCATTGCGACGAGATGCGCACGTTGCGTCTTAAGGCTACAGCCAAAGGGAAGGTCACCGCCGGTATGTTCGAGGGGGATCCCGATATCGAGATAATGAACCCTGACCTGCATTTGTGCGAGCTGACCAGCGATGTGGAGTTCGAGCTAGAGATCGATGTCGATACCGGTCGCAGCTATTCAGTTGCTGAGCAAAACAAACGACCCGATGTTCCCGCCGGTACTATTTTTGTCGACTCACTCTTTTCACCGGTCGTCAAGGTAGCATTCACAACCGAGAATACTCGCGTCGGTCAGAGAACCGACTACGATCGGCTGATTCTGGAAGTGACCACCGATGGCAGTATGACTCCGGAGGATGCTGTCAGTTTTTCCGCCAAGATTGTCAAGGATCACTTACAGTTGTTCATTCACATGGACGAAGAGATCATGGTGGAGGAAGAGCCGGAGGAGGACGAAGAAGTCTCCCGAGTGCGAAACCTCCTGAAGACACGAGTGGACGAACTGGAGTTGTCAGTACGTTCGTCGAATTGTCTACGGGCTGCCAACATTCAAACGATCGAGGATTTGGTAACTAAGTCCGAGGGTGAGATGCTGAAGTATCGTAATTTTGGGCGCAAGTCACTCAATGAGATTGGCGCTATTTTGGAAGAAATGGAACTGGCATTCGGCATGGACATCTCGAAGTACCTAGAAACGGTGAAGAACTGAGTAAGGACTGCACATAGAATGGGACATCTGGACAAAGTCAGGAAACTGGGTCGAACGAGGGCTCATCGCGATGCCATGCTTGCTAATATGGCGATGTCGCTGTTCACGCATCGTGTCATCAAGACCACCGATGCAAAGGCCAAAGCGCTGAGGCCGCTGGTTGAAAGATTGATTTCAACGGCCAAGAAAGATACGCTGGCCGCCAAACGACAAGTTGCCCGGACCATAAAGAACAAGAAAGTGTTCAAGATGTTCTTTGAGGAAATCGTTCCTCAGTTCGGAGATCGCAACTCCGGGTTCTCCCGGGTGATAAAGCTCGGTGTACGGCGAGGCGACGGCGCTCCAATCTCTGTGGTCGAATTGCTCACCGAAAAGGTCGTTGTTGAGACTGACGAAAAGAAGAGCAAGAAAGCCAAAAAAGCCGCAGCCAAATAAACGGTCCCGGCTTTCCAGCCAGAACCAGTCAGCTTTATTCATTTTCAAGATAATAGAGGCTTGGTCGAGTAATTGACCGGGCCTTTCTCTTATCTCGGTTAAGATGCATATCTGCACAACGGCCGTACAGATGTGTGAGGGCCTGCACTATCGTCCCTAGTCATCCCCGCTAAGCGACCTGCGAGCGGAATGACGATCGATACTACGTATGAACAACACTGAGTCAACATTACAAATTGACAAAACGCGTCTCGTTAGGCAGCTTTCACTATGGCGGGCCAACGGGAAAGTGAAGAGAGCAGGGTGCAGTTGACCAGTATGGGGTTCCTGGATCACCTTGAGGAACTACGCCATCGCCTTCTGAAATCGGTTGTCGCAGTAGTGGTTATGGCGTTTGTGGCTTTCGCATTCAAGGAGCGTCTGATGGAGTTTGTGGTTTTGCCGTTTGGCGACCAAAAACTACACAACATGGAGGTCACCGGCGCCTTCTACGCGTATCTAAAGGTATCGCTGATTTCCGGTGTAGTTGCCTCGCTGCCGATTGTGTTCTACCAGATGTGGGCATTTGTATCGCCGGGGCTATACCGGCGAGAGAGGCTGCTCTTTGTGCCACTGGTAGCCTTTTCGACGCTCCTGTTCGTGCTGGGGGCCGGATTTTGCTATCTTGTAGTACTGCCGCTTGCTCTTGAGTTTCTGACTGGATTTTCCGGGGAACTTCTGACGAACTATATCACAATTGGAAGTTATATCAGTTTTGCCGGTCTGCTTTTGTTGGCTTTCGGATTCGGATTCCAGATGCCTATTGTTGCTTATTTCCTTGCGCGGGCAAATCTTATCACCGCCGCTTTCTTAGCCAAGGGCCGGCGATACGCTATCATTGCCATTTTGGTGGCGGGAGCGATAATAACCCCGCCCGACGTTTTCACTCAGGTATTGTTGGCAATCCCACTATACATTCTCTACGAGATTTCGATAATTGTGGTCAGAACTGTTCAAGCGAAGACGGAGCAACACTGACAGCTCCGGTTGACAGGCGGTATTTGCAGCCATATATTCGCCTGTCTGGATAGGTCATAACAAGTTTTTGGCGGGCGTAATTCAGTGGTAGAATGCAAGCTTCCCAAGCTTGACGTCGTGAGTTCGAACCTCATCGCCCGCTCTTTATATGGGTAAGTCGCATGAAGGTATCAAATGTAGATCCATTGTCGCCACTCTTTGGCCGCATTCGTCCGGGGTATCAATTACTTTCGATAAACGGGGTTAAAGTGTTGGATAGTATAGACTTTCGTTTCCGCACCGCCTTCGAGCGATTCCACATTAGTTTCGCCGATACGGCCGGCACAGAAATAGCTTTCCAGTTTGACCATAGCGACGGCGACGATCTTGGGCTTACATTCGATGACAGAAAAGTCCTTACCTGTAAGAATGACTGTATATTCTGCTTTGTTTCGCAACAGCCTCAGGGTATGCGCCGTGTTCTATATATCAAGGATGAAGATTTTCGACTGTCGTTCACTCACGGCAACTTCGTAACCCTTTCCAATGCCTCGGACGACGACATAAAGCGCATAATCGACCAGCGCCTTTCGCCAATCTATGTTTCCGTTCACGCTACCGATGATAAGCTGCGTCGCTGCATGCTGCGAAACGAGAAGCTGGCACCGATTGTCCCGCGCTTGAAGGAACTTACTCGTGGCGGAATCAAGGTGCATACGCAGGTAGTCCTCTGTCCAGAGATTAACGACGGCCAGGCCCTTGCGACAACGATCACTCAGTTGTCCGATCTGTACCCGGGGGTGGAGACACTTGCTGTCGTGCCGGTTGGATTGACCCGGTACCGGTCGAAGCTTCCCGGCCTGCGCAAGTACACGGCCCGCGAGGCATCGAAGATCATCGACTTTATTGAAAGTACCCAGAAAAGTCTGTTGTCATCTATCGGTAGTCGCTTCGTCTGGCCCGCCGACGAGTTCTATGTTGCCGCAGAGCGCCCCTTCCCGCGCCACAGAGAGTACGAAGATATGGCCCAGTTCGAGAACGGAATCGGTATGGTCCGTGAGTTCATCACCGTATTCAACAGGCGTCGTGCCCGACTGAAGTCATTGCGGAGCGAGCGTCGGGCGTTGATACTGACCGGACATTCGGCTCACCCCTTTCTGA
Organism: Candidatus Zixiibacteriota bacterium; assembly: GCA_046754125.1. Classification (GTDB taxonomy): domain Bacteria; phylum Zixibacteria; class MSB-5A5; order GN15; family FEB-12; genus JBHHVC01. Next base: position 9,259 of record JBHHVC010000008.1, on the reverse strand, counting down.
GCAAAGAGGTGCTTCCGTATATTCGCTCTGAATTGAAGCTCGACGTAGAGCTTCAAGCGGTTTCGAACAGGTTTTGGGGGGATAGCGTGACAGTCTCCGGTCTATTGACCGGACAGGACTTGCTGCGTGCCGCTCGCTCAAGGAAAGAGTTGTTCGATGTTTGCATCTTGCCGCCAAACTGTCTCAATGACGATAGTTTGTTTCTTGATAATCTCTCTCTTGCGCAGTTTGAATCTGTGCTCGACAGGCCGGTGGTTGTGGGACAGTACAACCTGGCCGCTACTCTTTCCGACGTGTTTTCATGATTCTTCCAACCGTTGCTATTGTGGGGCGACCAAATGTTGGCAAGTCGTCCCTGTTTAATCGCATTCTCCGAAGGCCGGTCGCGGTAGTTGACAAGCAACCGGGAGTAACGCGAGATCGCCACTACGCAGTCTGCGACTGGGCGGGCTGTAGTTTTCGTCTGGTGGACACCGGCGGAATCGTTGCCGGGAGTAAAGAAGTCATGGACAAAACCATTACTCAGCAAGCGGAGTTTGCCATAAACGAAGCCGAGCTTGTGCTTTTGATGGTCGATGTGCAGGTGGGGATAGATCCTCTCGATCGGACCATTGCTCGGAAGCTGCACAAGAGCGGTCGGCCCTGCCTCCTGGTGACAAACAAGGTCGATACGGAATCACAGGATGCGGATGTGTTCGAGTTTCTCAAACTTGGGCTTGGTGAGCCACAAGCGGTCTCCGCGGCGGTAGGTCGCGGTATTGGCGAATTGCTTGATGCCGTGTTGTCCCAACTGCCTGAGCAATCGGAGATATTTGAGACAGACCCGGACACGATCCGCGTAGCTGTGGTGGGCCGTCCCAACGTAGGCAAGTCATCATTTATCAACAGGTTGTTGGGAGAGGATCGCCTGATTGTTACCGACATTGCCGGCACGACCCGCGATGCGGTAGATACTCCAATAGAAATCGGTGGCCAGCAGTATCTAATGGTCGATACGGCTGGGCTGCGGCGCAAATACCGAGTGCGAGAAAGCATCGAGTTCTACACTACACTACGGACAGAGCGGGCAGTAGACAATTGCGACGTTGCTCTGGTTCTCATCGACGCCGCAGCCAGCCTGACCAGTCAGGACCAGCGCATCCTTGAGCTCGTTCTCGAACGTCGCAGGGCGGCGATCCTGGTTGTCAACAAATGGGATACGATTGAAAAGGATTCCCTTACTGCCGATCGTTTCAGTGTCGAATTGCGCGGGGTACTGGCGAAGAACGCATTCCTTCCTATCGTCTATGTGTCAGCCTTGACCGGTCAGAGAGTGGCCAAAGTCATGTCGCTGGTCAAGAGTGTGTTTGATGAAAGCAACAAGCGCATTGCCACTGCCGAACTGAACGATTTTCTGGAGCGCGCTATTGCACGCAAGCATCCACCGGCAAGAGGTGGAAAATACATCAGGTTTTTCTATGTGACCCAATCTGAAGTTGCGCCGCCTACTTTCGTGTTTTTCACGAATCATCCAACTCTACTCGATCGTTCGTACATGTCCTTCCTGGCGAACCAGCTTAGAAGCCGGTTCGGCTTTGATGGCGTTCCGATCAGACTGAAATTCAAGAAAAAGTAGCTAGCGTTCACGCCAGACATGCCTACGAAGAGATGGCGATCGGGCGGCAAAAACGGCCCGATCAGGCGACTCTGTGTGAATGGACAAAGTTTTTGCTCTACCGGCCGATACTTTCAATAAATGACAACAGCTATCGACATCGATCTCAAAGAGCGTCTGGACCAGCTTGAAGCCAGGTTCGAGGCAAAAAAAGCCGAATTGAGCGATCTCGCCACTATGGGGGCGATCATTACTTCGATTCTGGATATCCAGACAGTTCTGTCCGTTGTAATGGATATGGCGATCCGTCTGGTAGACGGAGAAGTGGGACTGGTAATGCTGGAGGAAGATGGTGAGCTTCGACCGAGTGTTTCGTGGGGAGTAAGCGAGGACGCGGTCAGAAACCTCATGTTCCAGGATCAACAGGATTTGCCAACCTATTGCTTCAGCACCGGCCAGGGGATCATCCTGAACGATCTGGGCATTCACGAAGAAAACGGCATGTCGATTGAGTCTATCGTTTGTCTTCCCATTAAGACCTCCGACAAATGCCATGGAGTCCTGTTGATCATTAACAAGGCTGACGACGGGGAGTTTACAGAGGATGATCGAGAGAGCCTTAAGATGCTGCTCAATTTTGTTGCGGTGGCGATCGATAATTCCAACCTGCTAAAGGAGCAGCTCCAGCGTCAGAAGATCGAACAGGAAATGGCAATTGCCGGCCAGGTTCAGGAAACAATACTACCTCAAAACATCGACGACTTTGACGGCGTCGAAATCGGAGCTGCCTATTTTCCCGCCAGAGAAGTTGGCGGCGACTACTACGACGTTGTGAGAATAGACGCGAAAAGATTCGTTGTAGTCCTCGGCGATGTTTCCAACAAAGGTGTGCCTGCAGCTCTGATTATGTCGGCTGCTGCGGGGATAATAAAGTCGGTGCTGAGCGCGGAGCCGAACATATCGGTCAGCGATCTGGCCTCTCGGCTCAATACGATACTGGTGAACGATATCATCAAAGAACGAGAGATGTTCGCGACTCTCTTCATCTGTCGATTCGACCTTGAGGAAATGGTCCTCACCTACACAAATGCGGGGCACCTGCCGGGGCTGTTCTGGGACTCCTTTAACCAGATGGTCGTCCAACTGGCCGAGGGAGGGTCGATTGTCGGGCAGTTCGACGAAATGCAGTTCAAGCAGGGACAGCGACCGCTGGCCAGCGGCGATAGCCTCTTTTTGTTCACTGACGGTCTGACAGAGGCGGCCGATGCAGACGGCAACCTATTCGGCCGCGAACGTGCCGAGCAGGTCTTTTCAATTGAGCGTGGACTGGGCCCGAAGGAGTTTTGTCTGAAAGTCAAGGAGTGGATCGACCGATTCACGGTTGGCGGCCCCGAGGATATGCAGGACGATTTTACAATTCTTGAGATAAGGGTGTGCTAGGTATGGCACTGCATCAATTGACATTCCAATCCGTACTGGAGTCAGAAGACAGTATGCTCGACAGTCTTGCCGAGATTCTGGTGCCTTTGGGTCTGGATTCACGGCTGCAATATGCTGTTATGCTGGCCATATCGGAAGCGTTTACAAACGCCCTTCAGCACGGGAATCACTTTGACCCCCGGGGCAAGATAATAATTCGTCTCGACATTAACGAAGAGAGAATACTGGCCGATATAATGGATGAAGGAACGGGAGGGCTGGGCAAAATTAGCCGCCACCGGAACGAAGACCTGCTATCGGACCACGGCAGAGGCATCGAACTTATAAAGCACTATGCAGCCGGCGTAACCTTTGCGGAAACAGAGTCTGGAGGCCTTCAGGCGTCAATACGGTTTGAGAGGGAATAACTAGATAAGAAGTGCAAAAACCAGTTAGCTTATTTTTTGCGGAGGAAGTCATGGAAATCACCACACGGGAAGCGAACGGCATTAGCGTTCTGACGCTCAGCGGGCGTTTGGACCTGGCCAGCGGGACAACGCTTAAGGAGCACATCAAAGGGTTAATCGAGAATGAGAAGACGCTCGTCCACCTGAACCTGACCGATGTCGAGTTCATCAACAGCTCGGGTCTTGGAGCTATGGTATCGATCATGAAGGAAGTACGTTTGCGAAAAGGTCGTCTGACCATTTCTAACCTTGCTAGCTATGTGCAAGAGATATTTGAGATAACTCAATTGTCGCACATCTTTGAAATTTTCGCGACCGAGGAAGAGGCGCTTGGCTCGGCGCAGCCGGCGGCGACTCGGTAACGCAGGGGAATAAGCTAATATGACTGAAGAGGTGAGCATGACTCTTGATATTGATCATATAGCGACGCTTCTGGGCCGCTTGCAGTCGCCTGACTTTTTTGAGCGCGAAGAGGCAGTCAGGGAGCTAGGGCAATGCAGCCAGGATGAGGCCGTTGCGGGGCTGGTTCTGGCGCTGGAAGACCCCGATCTTGGAATCAGGGAGCTGGCTGCGGACCATCTGGCCCAAATAGAGGCACCCATCTCATCACAGTTGCTGGTTCGATTCCTGGAAAACGAGGACATTGGGACTCGCAACCTTGCCGCAGAAATACTGGTCAAGATCGGTCCTGGTGCTGTTCCGGCTCTCATCGACGGACTCCAGAGTGACGACTACGACGTTCGCAAATTCAGTGCTGACGTACTAGGCCTGATCAAAGACGAACGAGCGTGCGACGCTCTGTGTGAGGCGCTCAAAGACGAGAACATGAACGTGATTTGCTCGGCAGCAGAGGCATTGGGCGAAATAGGTTCCGCCAAAGTGATTACCCAGTTGGTTGAAACCTATCGGAATACTGAAGACGCACAGTTACAGGCGGTCGAAGCGCTGGGAAAGATCGGTCATGTGGAAACTCTGCCCATACTTTTTGAGTGTCTTGAGTCTGACGATCCGATGGTCCAGTTGGTTGCCCTGGATGCCATTGGAAATGTCGGAGACGATCGGAGCATTGATAAGCTGGAAAACTACCTTGAGAACGAGGATCAGTCACTGGCAGAATCGACCCTGAGTGCAATCATTGCGATCAGCGCGCGCCATGGCGGAAGGCTGGATCGAAACCTACCTCTGGATAGATTCACCACATTTCTGATTGATGGCATTCGCAACCACAATCGCCATATGACAGACTTTACATTTGGTCGGCTAGCCAAATGGCACTCGGACGAGGTGCTGGCATCTTTGCTGGACGCCGCCGATGCGTTCGATGAGGAAGATGCTGTCCGATTGACCAAGGCATTTTCCGACATAGGGTCATCTGCCTTCGATATCATTATTCGGAAACTGGACAACGCAACCACGAAGGTAAAGCTCATTCTACTGGACATTCTCAAGCAGTCTATAAGCGACGAGATCGCAGCGAGCCTTACGAGGTTCTCTGGCGATGCCGAGCCGGATGTGCGCCAGAAAGTTGCCCAGGTGCTGGGCTTTTCTGGTTGTCATGAGGTCCTCCCTACGCTGAAGGAAATGACCGGCGATCCGGTAGGTCATGTCCGAGCCGCAGCCTATTCATCGCTCGGTTGGTTATGTCATGACGACGAAATCGACTACATTTATAGCGGCCTTGATGACAAGTATCCGGATGTGCGTGAAGCTGCAGCCGGGGCGCTGGTAGTCATTGGGGGCGCGAGGGCAATCGCAAAATTTAACGCCGACTTATTCCACGACAACGTGGAGAGACAACGCTTGGCTGTGAGCGCTCTTGGTTGGATCGGTGAACCCGATGTGGTCGAGCCGCTGTCCAAAGCGATCAATCATGCGGAGGCAGCCATTCGCAAGGCTGCAATAAACTCTCTGGCCCAGATCGGTCAAGTCGACGACTGTGAGCCGATCGTTGTTGCCCTTAACGACGAAAGCAGCGCCGTTCGCAAAGCCGCGGTTTCTGCACTGGTAGCACTAAGAGGAATCGATTCCGTCAAGGATATTCGGTTTCTAATGGAGGACGATGATGTCTGGGTGCGTTACCACACTATAAACAGCGTCGGCGAAGCGGGCGATGCAAGCCATGCAAACTACTTGCTTCCTTATCTCAGCGATGAGGTGGACGTGATCAGGATCGCGGCGGTAAAGGCTCTGGTACAAATCGGCTATGATTTCACAGCCGATCAGCGCGACAGGGTGCGGACCGATAAGAACCAAGACGTGGCCAACGCTCTTGAGGCCGCGCTGGCCGACCAGGGAGAACTATAAGTCATGGCGCAACCGTCCATACTGGTCGTGGATGACGAATTGCTGATTCGTGATCTACTTTATGATTTCTTCAGCGGCCAGGGATGGGACATCTCCATCGCCGAAAACGGTGGACGTGCCCTAGATATTCTGGATTCAAAACCTGTCGATTTGGTACTTACCGACATCAAAATGCCGGACATGGATGGACTGGCTCTGACCTCGCAAGTGAAGGAGCAGTTTCCGAAGATACCTGTTGTCCTTATGACAGGCTATCCCTCAATTGATACCGCGGTGGCGGCGCTGCGTCATCAGGTGGCCGATTACATAATCAAGCCGTTCAACATCAATAAGTTGCACAAAACGCTTGTCTCAAAGCTGAATCAGGGCTCCGAGAAGTCCGAGGGCTTGGAGCAAAAGCAATGAACCAGTTGTTGACCGAAAGGTCCGTTCTACTTGCCGACGATGATTATGCTTGTCGAGAGAGTGTTGCTGCGTATCTGAACCTGTTGGGATACAGCGTTACAACTACTGAGGATGGATGCCAGGCAATTGAACTGCTTAAGACGACCGACTTCAGCGTAATGATCTTTGACTTGAAGATGCCTGCCTTATCAGGGTTGGATGTGATTGAACGTCTCCGTGAATACAATAGAGACGGATCGGTGATAGTTCTGACAGGCTACCCGGCAGTGGATTCGGCCGTATTTGGACTACAGAATGGGGTTTGCGACTATATCATCAAGCCGGTGGATATGGATCGACTCGGTCCTGCCGTCGAACGCGCATATGAGCGCTGCTGTCGACGACGCGGGATGCGTCAGCGTGAGGGCGAGTCTAGCAGCGGCTTGCAAGACGTCACTGCCATCGGCAGGTGTGTGAAGCAAGAGCGTGTGAGGTTTACAGATCAGGAATGCTCTTTAGGTCCTCGGAAGGACGCCGGACACTCATAAGGGGAGATCCATGCAGACAAATGTAAGCACCGATCCAGACATGACCAAAGACGATTTCGTTATGATTCGTGATTTTATCCACGAAAAAGCCGGAATCTTCTTTGCCGAGAACAAGATGTATCTAGTCAAGAACCGGCTGGCCAAGCGCATGGCTGAACTAGGTATCAAGAGTTATCGGGATTATTTTTATAGCGTCAAGTATGATACGTCTCAAAAGGAATTCAATCAGTTGATGGTGCTGATGACGACTAATGAAACCTCGTTCTTTCGCAATGAACCTCAATTGAAGTCTTTCTCCGATGAAGCGTTGCCGCTGATAATTGAGCAAAAATTGAAAGGCAGGGGCCTGAAAAGTCTGAAGATATGGTCAGCAGGCTGTTCAACAGGCGAAGAGCCCTACACGCTGGCTATGATGATCATCGATAAACTGGTATCGTTGGCTGGCTGGAGCATTGAGATTATTGCCAACGACATATCTGAGCAGGTTTTACGCGCCGCCCGCATGGGCGAGTACAGCGGGATCACGCTTAGGAACGTCAAGCCGGATGTTTTGAGTAGGCACTTTGTGAAGGACGGGGATAAGTTCAGGATAAAGCCGGAAGTCAAGGCGCTTATAAAGTTTTCACACCTTAATCTCAATGATCCGCGCAAGATCACTATGGCATCCAATTTCGACGTCATATTCTGTCGCAACGTGATGATCTATTTTTCGGACGAAGTGAAGAAGCAACTCGTAAGAGGATTCTTCAACGCCTTGCGGCCGGGTGGTTATTTCTATATTGGCCATTCGGAAACTCTGCACGGAATTTCCAAGGCATTCAAGCTAATCTACTTCAAGAACGCGCTGGTATATCGTAAAGAAGAGGTCGGCACGACAGCTAGACAGACAGCCAGGCCCGGACTTCCCGGGTCGGCCGGCAAAACCGCCGGCGCCTCTGGAGGCGCCAATCGAGCAATCGATCTATTGAGCAAAATAAAGCCAATGACGGCTAAGAAAACAGTGACAGCCTAAAACGACGGGAACATATACAATGCCACAAACAATCCTTGTAGTAGACGACTCGCCGACGGTTGTCAAGTTTGTGTCCTTCTCGCTCAAGAAGAGCGGTTTCCAGGTAGTGACGGCCTGCGATGGAATGGATGCCATCGAGAAGCTGTCCAATCTTGAAGACCAGGTAGATTTGGTCATAACCGATCTAAACATGCCGAACCTGGACGGATACGGACTTATAGCAACGTTGCGCGAAAACGAAACACACAGCAAGACACCGATAATCATACTGTCGTCGGAAGACCGCGACGACGACCGTGATCGGGGCATACAGGCGGGCGCTACGTCGTACCTGGTGAAGCCGTTCAAGTCGTCGGTGCTGCTTTCAGAAGTATCTAAGCATTTGAACTGAGTGAATCAACTAAAGGAGGTCGCCGCATGGCAGACATGAAGATTCTGGCCGTTGATGACAGTCCGACAATGCGGCGGATCATCATCAATACGCTGAAGCGGGCGGGATTCAGCGACATTGTTGAAGCATGCGACGGTAAGGATGCCCTCGCAAAGCTGAAAGTCGACAAAGTCGATTTCGTTATCACCGACTGGAACATGCCCGAAATGGATGGATTGGCCTTTGTCACCACTGTGAGGAAAATGGACGAATACAAGAGCCTGCCGATCCTCATGGTTACGACGAGATCCGTGAAGGAAGATATTGTCGAAGCACTGAAAGCCGGAGTAAATAACTACATTGTCAAGCCGTTCACTCCGGATACCTTGAAAGAAAAGATCAAACAAGTCCTTAGCGGCTGACTCGCTCTCCAGCGGAAGGAGGTAATAGTACTATGTCTGGAAAAGATTTATTGCAGGTCAAGATTAAACTGGAACTCACTGAACTGGCTTCATCAATAAACGATGTAGTCAAGAAGTTCAAAGAGCTTCAGCGTCCGGTTGTAGAGTCCCACCAAAAAGTGCCGCGCGCCACCGAGCAGCTTGACAAAGTCAGTCGACAGACCGAAGCGGCCGCCCACACCATGCTCGACATGGTGGAAAAAATCACCGAGCGCGAGCAGGAAGTTATTACCGGCCTCAACGATCTGAAGGGCAAGATCGGAGGGGACTGCGATCCCGAATGTGTCAGTCTGATCGACGATCTGGTCGCCAAGGCCGACTCTAACTGCAACGACGCATTCGTAATAATGGATGCCCTGCAATTTCAGGATATAACCACTCAGCAGATGGATCATGCGGCCAGCCTACTGGAGGAAATAGAGGGCAAGCTTGACGGAGTAATGAATGTCCTCTACAGTGATGATGGCAAACCGAAGACCAGCGAACCCAGCAAACCCAAGAGAGAGCGAGCTTTCGATCCTCATGCCGACATGTTCGAAAAGAAGACTGATCAGGCTGTCATAGATTCGATCTTCTCAGGTGGGGCCGAAATCGCGGAGGGCGGAGATGGCTGAAGATGTTGATGTCGGCATTGACGACATGCAGGAGATCGTCGACGATTTCTTGGTTGAAGCAGAAGAACTGGTCCAGTCGCTCGACG
>JBHHVC010000007.1:0-28671 GCA_046754125.1 Candidatus Zixiibacteriota bacterium | reverse complement strand
GGGCAGAAAAACGTTCTTTGACTGCCTAAAATTCAAAGTAGATGCTCTTGTGCGATTTGGCGACATTTACCGAAAAATAAGTGGGTAATGGAAATAGAAATACTGCCTTAAATCTAAAACATCCATAATCTGAGCTCTCAATATATCCTAGCAACTCCTCACTATCCTGCTGACACAATCAAAGTTCTATATGTATCCCAGGTCGCCCGCCATATCCAGGAACTGCTGGGAATCACGCAATCACTCGCACCCCGCCACAGGTACTGGGCCGCCGTAGAACAAGTAATCTACGATATATGGCTAATCGTTTCACTACCCCTCCTAATGTCGAGGTTCACTAATGAGTGTGAAACAATATAGGTCGGGAGGCCGATTTTGGCAAGGGGGATTGACCCATCAGTTTCTCCTGCGTAGGTCAGGAGACCTGCGCTCCTGACGATTCGAATGTCGGAACCGCAGGGTTATGATCTCAAGGGGCAGACCGGAGGTCTGCCGCCCACAAGAACGCTATGGGCAAGGCGGAGGCGGGGGGCCGCCCTGCCACAAGAAATCGACCAGGAAAGTAATGTCTACAATATCGGTACCATCTTGCCCATTGAGATCGGCACCGTTGGGGCATGGTGGAGTATCGCCGCCCTGCCAAAGGAAATCTATCAGGTAAGAAAGATCAACAATGTCGGGTGCCGACAGACCATCTCCGTTGACATCCCCCCGCTGACCGACGCAGCAGCAGGCATCACCGACACCGTCACCATTGGTGTCCTCCTGACCGGGATTGTAGTCAGTTGGGCAATTGTCAACTCCCGCACAAACACTGTCAGCATCGGTGTCATTCTCCGGATCGAAGGGGCACATATCGCACGAGTTACCAATACCATCCCCGTCGGCATCACTCTGCGAGGCGTTGAAAAGGGTCGGACAATTGTCGCAGCTATCCGGCGCGCCATCACCGTCAAAGTCTGCAAAGTCGTCGAACCCGGGACATATGTCGCAACTATCCGGCGCACCGTCGGAATCATCATCTGCTGCATCGTCAAATCCGGGACACATGTCACAGTTGTCCGGTACGCCGTCAGCATCGGTGTCTAGAGAGTCGTTGACTCCCTCACACATATCGCAACCGTCCGGAACACCATCGCCATCACTGTCGATCGCATCGTCGAATCCGGGGCAGATATCACAACTATCGGGGATGCCATCGGAGTCGGCATCGGCACTATCGTCAAATCCCGGGCATATATCGCAAGCGTCACCAGTGCCATCACCGTCGCTGTCTTCCTGGCCCGGATTGTGAGCGTTTGGGCAGTTGTCAATATCCCCACATAATCCATCGCTGTCGAAGTCATTGTCGGGGTCAAACGGGCAAGGATCGCAAACATCACCTGTGCCGTCGCTATCGAAGTCTTCCTGACCGGGATTATAGTCGTTGGGGCAATTGTCATCGCAGCCGATCAAGCCGTCTGCATCAATGTCGGTTGAATCACATTGGCGGTAGAACAGCGCACCAATGTCATTTCTTGTACTATCCGGATCGAAGTACTGCGGGCCGGGATGGCCGGCATCAATGCAGGGAGACGAAATAGAGAGAGAATAATCCCCACTGGCGACATCTACCCATTGGGGGTCTACTTCAATATCAGTTGGGTCTATTGAGTTGCCGAAGTAGTCCGCAGTATTATTCCAGAAATCGTTGTAATCCTCACTGATCACTGCCCCGTTATTGAAAACCGCCCATTTGTAGCAGTTGGCGAAGATATTGTTGCGCAGGACGCAACCGTCGGTGTACGCAGCCACTGCACGTTGCGTGCTGTCTATGCTATTGTTGGTGAACAGGGCAATAGCAGAATCACTGATAGCAACCATTACATTGGGAGCGTCTATTCTTGAAAACACGTTATGATCAAGAACACAGAGCGCGTTTGAGCTAAGCGAGAACAGCTCACGAGTGACCTTGATATCACTGAAGACATTCTCACCAAAATGGATATTGGCGCTCCTGACAGTGATTGCGCTTTCATAGACTGGCTGCGGTGAACCCAATGTAAAGCCTACAAATGAACCGGCTGCCACGTTATCGAATATCATTCCCAGAGTGTCAACCCATTGGAGATGGGTTAAAGTGGCCCCTCCGGCAGAGACAATATGAACTGACTTGCTGACTAAAGTCAGTGACTCAAAATAGGTCCCCGACGCCACCAGCACTGTATCACCATTGGCTGCCGTATCAATCCCTGCCTGAATGGTCGGCTGGTCGGTAGGGACGTGTATCGTCGCTGATTGGACCCCTATCGCTCCAACCAACAAAAATGAGATTATGGCTAGTCGTTTCACGACCACTCCGCGGGTGAAGTTTACTACTTAAGTATGCAGCAATATAGCTATAAATCCAATTCTGGCAAGGGGAATTGGCCCGCCAGCTTCCCCCGGCAGCTCAGGAGCCCTATGCTCTTTTTGGGCTGATATCGAGAGGCAGACCAGGAGGAAGTCTGCGCCCGCAGAGCGTTGCGGGATCAGTCGTTAGACGACACAGATTCTCCCGACCTGTGCAGCACTACTTTAGTCGAGCGACGTCTTCGGCTATGTTCATCCATCAGGGCCGACATGTCCCGGCTATACCGCCCGGCCTGACGAAAGCGATCAAGATTTGATCTCACTACTCCGTCAAGCTCGCGTTCGTCATCGAGGGTTAGTTCACGGATGCGACGGGCAGCATCACGACGGACACGGTCCACAAGATATTCGGCATCGTCGTAGCCGAGGCTGCCGGCGAAGGCCATCAAAATGACGATGGCGTCAATCGCCACTGCAAGCAGCAGCGAAAAGATCGCCGTGTAATCCAGCGCCATCAAATCGCCCAGAACCAGCATGAACGCCTGTCGCGGAGTTTCAGGCTTCTCAATATACATTGCCGGATCGGGCGGCTGTTTTATCACGGGAGATTGCCCGTTCAGTTCGGTGATTTGACCCAGCGGAAACCCAGCCCAGGCGCCACCGGCCATCTCGTACTGCTTGCTGACAGGCATGCTGCCGGAAAGGCCTGCTGACAAATTGGCAGCATATGTGAGGTAGTGCTCGATATCGGCCTGTGCGCGTGTAGCTCGCTGCGACTCGCTTTCTAGATAGTCGACTATGATACCGCGTCCACTCCCCTGCTTGTACTGTTGAGTGTGGCCACTATTCCACGACTCTACAGCATGTCTAGCGCCCTCGATCACTTTTTGAATGAACGGATCCCCGCTTCCTTCGTCGGCAGCGGTTGCCCAGCCGCGTGATTGCTCTAAGTCTATCAGCCGGGCCAGACGGTCGACTTTGTAACGCGCTCCAGTTGCGGACTGTTTGGCAACAGTGACGTAGTCGGCCAGAATCGGCCGGAGATCATTTGCGTATTGCGCTCTTACTGCTATCGAGCGCGAGTCTGATTTTAGTGAAGTATCGAAATTGGCGAACGAAAAAAAGATGGAGAAGGTTGCTGCAAAAGCAAACACGCCGACATAGGTGAGCCGGTTATCTTTGAGTTTCATCAGACTCCACGCTGTGCCGAGCATTGCGGCCTGCAGACCCAATGAACCGGCAAAAGCCAACGGCACACCGAGCAGAATCCTCATTCCTAAATATGTTGTGCAGAATGAAAGTATTGATAGCAACAGGGTGCCACCGTATATCATCGAGGTCGACAGGGCGGATATGCTCGGCGCGAGTGCAACTATTTTGCGAAGCTTTTCCAACATACTCTCTATTCTCTCCCATCTCAGGTCAGGTTTGCTGATTCGTCTAGTATCGGCTTGTTGGCCTTGTGGCTTTGCAAAAAAGACGGAAAGAAACTTGCCAAGTGGGGAAACAATAAGTTGTGCCGATGGATTATACTGAGAGACTTGCCTGATCAGGATGAATGAGGCATATTGTGCAGTCCATAATTGGTAGTGGCTACTAGTTCATTCCGGAGTTTTGGCGCCAGATGAAACAGATCGTTATCTTTTGTGTTTTATTTACGCTGCTATCGGTCCAGAGAGCAGCTTCCGTTCAAAATCTGATCAACTACCAGGGGCGACTCACCGACAGCCTCGGCAGCACAGTATCTGACGGGCCGTATGCTATCGAGTTTCGGCTCTATGCGCAGGCGACCGGGGGCATTCCCTTCTGGAGCGAGCAGGCAACGATAGTCGCTAGTGGCGGTCTGTTCAGCCACTTGATCGGATCGGTAACCTCCCTACCGACCGACTTAGTGTGGGATCGCGACGAGCTTCACCTCGAACTGGTAGTGGACGGTGACGTGACACAGCCCCGCATTCGTCTATCGACGACACCGTTCGCGCAGTCAGCAAAGTTTCTTAGGGTTACTAACAGCGCCGACAGCGTTGTGATACTGACTATGCCGGATTTGCATCAGGTCGTCTGGTATGGATTTGATGGCCGCACAACGGTGGAGATAGAGGGCCAGCGATACGGACTGATCCGCCTTTATGACTCGTCACTGAGCGGACTGACTGTCGAACTTTCCGCAACTCCGGACTCAGGTGGCAGGCTTTCATTGAACCCAGACGATGCAGATAACCGCGTAGTATTCAGCGGAGGAATCGGAGGCGACGAAGCTGCCGTCCTTCCGGCGGGCGCGATCAGTGCTGTTGAGATGCTTGACGAACCGGGTATTGTCTCATCGATAAACACTAACCAGGTGCCACTGGTGACCGGCGCAATGACTGATCTGGTTACGCTTTCGATAACCACGCCCGGCATCGGATATATCGTCCTGCGCGGCAAGTGCTACCTGCTGCTCAGTGGCACTACCGGACCGAACAGCGCACTGGTGCAGATTGATGAATCCGAGGGTGGCAGTTCTCAATTTCCGTATTACACGGTTGGTGGTCTGAGCGGTTATGTCAACACGGGCGTCAACTACTTCCCGGTCTATGTCACGCGAATCTACTTCAAGTCGGCCGGGACGTATGAGTTCCGTATGGAAGGACGAGCCACAGACCCGGCTCCGGCAGATGCTCGCACTTGGGATCATGTGCTGACCGCAACATACTATCCGACCGAGTATGGCGCGGTCAAGGCGATTATTGAAGGCACGCCGCATTCGAGAGATGCGATTCCTAGGCCTAGTGGTTCACACGCTGATTCAAACTCAAGTACTGTATACGAGGTCGACTTGCGCAAGAAGCGCGAAAAAGAATAGCGGGCCTTTTACAGCGCAGCTAGCGCCGTGCTCATGACACCCGTTCAGGTGTCTTCTTCAGACGCATTTCGGCCAGTCCACAATATAACACTGGTACCAGAAACACTGTGATCAGTACAACGGTCATGCCTCCAAACGACGGTATGGCCATTGGCACCATGATGTCAGCCCCGCGACCGGTTGATGTCAGTACCGGGATCAGGGCCAGAATGGTTGTGGCCGAGGTCATGAGCGCTGGACGGATGCGTCGCATGCCCGCCTTGACCGTTGCGTTTCGTATAGCGTCGCGTGTGCTCGGTTTATCCTCGTCGAAGACCTGGTTCAGGTAAGTCGAAATGATCACGCCATTGTCAGAAGCGATTCCAAACAGGGCCAGGAATCCCACCCAGACAGCTACTGACAAATTGAAACTGCGTATCTGGAAAAGCTCGCGCATATCCACTCCAAAGACCGTTACATTCAGGAACCAGTCCTGACCGTAAAACCAGAGCATCATGAATCCACCTGCCCAGGCAACAAAGATTCCCGAAAAGACCAGCAAGGTGGTTGGCACTCGCTTGAATTGGAAGTACAGTATCAGGAATATGATAAGCAAGGCAAGTGGCAAAACGACCATCAACTTCTTCTCCGAGCGAATCTGGTTTTCGTAGCTGCCTGCAAAGGTGTAACTGATACCTGCCGGTATTGCCAATTCACCCGAATCGATCTTTCCTTTTAGATATGCCTGAGCATCTTCGACAACGTCCACCTCGGCATAGCCCGGTTTCTTATCGAAGATGACGTAGCCAATCAGGAAAGTATCCTCCGCCTTGATCACCATCGGGCCGCGCACGAACTTCACTTCGGCCAACTCAATCAACGGCACCTGAGTACCATCAGGAGCGGGGATCAAAATACGCGCCAGTTCCTCGAGCGTGTTGCGCAGTTCGCGTTGGTATCGCACACGAACAGGATATCGCTCGCGTCCTTCAACGGTGGTCGTAATCAGCCTACCGCCGATAGCAACCTCTATGACATCCTGCACCTGCCTGATATGAATACCGTAACGGGCAATCGCCTCACGGTTGATATCGATTTCGAGGTATGGCTTTCCAACAATGCGATCAGCCACAACTGCGGCCGGTTCAACGGAGGGAACTTCTTTCAGAAACCGCTCGATATCAAACCCGACCTTTTCAATCGATTCGAGATCAGGCCCTTTGATCTTAATCCCCATAGGCGCCCGCATACCAGACTGGAGCATAACAATACGCGCGGCTATCGGCTGCAGGCGGGGCGCCGATGTCGTTCCTGTGAGTCTGCCTGCCTTGACGATTTCGTCCCAGATGTCCTTGGGAGATTTTATGTGCTCGCGCCAATTGCGAAAAGGTCTACCGTCCTCGTCGGGGATCAACTCCCCGTTATCATCACGGACAAACGCATCGCTCTCCTCGTCATACTTATATGAGAGTCTGGTGCCGTCTTGGTCAACGACGTACTCGGGCTTGTAATTGATGACTGTCTCTATCATAGAGATCGGCGCCGGGTCTAAGGGCGAATCAGCGCGGCCGAGCTTACCGACAACCGATTCAATTTCCGGAATGGCGGTGAATGCTTTGTCCTGCAACTGCAATATATCGAGCGCCTCGCCGATCGATGCATGAGGCATGGTCGTGGGCATGTATAGATACGATCCTTCATCAAGGTCGGGCATGAACTCCTTACCCAAACCGGGAAATGTATGGCTGAGCCTGCTAAACGCAGCGTTGGATTTGGCCCAGTCAGGAACGAGACCAAACATACGATCAACACCGAGCCAGGCAAGCCCTCCAAACATGATGAGGACGAGCGGTACAAGCAGGAACTTGCCCTTGTTTATCAGACACCATCGCAGCATTGGTTCGTACCATCGAATCAAAAGTTGAAACAGCATGAGAACGCCACCGAGCAGCATCACCACAAAGATGAAGTTCAGGATACCGCCTACCTGCACACCGAGCGGCAACCAGTGGTTAGACAGAAAGGCAGCAACCACGGCCAAAACAAGATAATTGAAGACCTTCGGCATGTTTGTCCGAATACTGCTCGGAATCCGATTCTGAAAACTGAGATATGCGGCAAACATCATCAAGGCTAAACCGCTCAGCCAAAACGTCCATACCATCAGGGCACCGCCTGCCAAAAGTAAACCGAACGGCAGCCAGGACTTGAACCGTCCCATATCACGTTTCTTCGTGAAAAGCACATGTGCAAAGGGGGGGATGATCGTTAGCGCAACAATGACTGACGCAAGCAGTGCGAACGACTTGGTGTAAGCCAAAGGCTTGAACAGTTTGCCCTCAGCCGCTTCCATTGTAAAGACAGGAAGAAATGACACAATGGTGGTCGCGATGGCTGTGACCACTGCGCTGCCTACCTCGCTCGCAGCAGTGTAGATTACCTTTGCTGTGTTCGCACCGGGTGGAGCTTTGTCGAGATGTTTGAGGATGTTCTCGCAGATAACTATCCCCATATCAACAATCGTCCCGATAGCAATAGCAATCCCCGAAAGGGCTACGACATTAGCGTCAACATGGAACATCTTCATAGCAATAAAGACCATCAGCACTGTCAGCGGCAGCAAGCCGGAGATGAGGATAGAGCTACGCAGATGCATGACCATCACAAGCACGACGATAATTGTCACGAGAATCTCATCGACCAGGGCGGTATTGAGCGTTCCCAGCGTTTCGTATATCAAGCCGGTACGATCATAAAACGGAACAACTGTCACCCGGGATACACGGCCGTCTTTGAGTGTCTTTTTAGGGAGGCCCTCGGAAATCTCTGCAATCTTTGCTTTGACGTTCTTAATCGTCGCTAACGGGTTTTCGCCATAGCGCACAACCACGACCCCGCCAACAACTTCCGCGCCACCCTTATCCAGCGCTCCTCGACGAGGAGAGGGTCCCAGCGAAACAGTAGCCACGTCGCTTATGCGAATCGGTATGTTTCCTGACTGCTTGATCACTGTGCTTTCGATATCGTGAAGATTTTTTATGAAACCCAAACCACGAATGACATATTCGGCTTTGTTGATTTCGATGGTGCGCGCACCGACGTCGACGTTCGACATCTTGACGCTCTTGAACACATCCGAGAGTTTTACACCGGCGGCTCTCATTGCTTCCGGGTTGACATCGATTTGATACTCCTGAACAAACCCGCCTATGGAAGCAACCTCCGAAACGCCGTCGGCAGATTGCAGCGCGTAGCGAACTGTCCAGTCCTGAACCGAGCGCAGTTCACGCAGGTCCCACCCGCCGGTAGGATTGCCTTGCTCGTCACGCCCTTCCAGAGTATACCAGAAGATCTGACCGAGCGCGGTGGCATCAGGACCGAGGGCCGGCTGAATGCCTTGTGGAAGAGTACTTGGTGGCAGAGAATTGAGTTTTTCCAATACTCGGGAACGCGACCAGTAGAACTCGACGTTATCTTTGAAAATGACATAGATAGATGAAAAACCGAAGAACGAATAACTCCTGATTGTTTTCACGCCCGGAATACCGAGCAGTGACACGGTCAGCGGGTAGGTGATTTGATCTTCCACGTCCTGTGGCGAGCGCCCCATCCAGCGTGTGAATACTATCTGCTGGTTCTCCCCTATGTCGGGAATTGCGTCGACCGGCACCGGGTCGCGCGGCAGGCCAGGGATTTCCCAGTCGAATGGCGCATTCATTACTCCCCAGGTCACAAAAGTAAGGGTGAGCAGAGTAATGACCAATTTGTTGTCTATGCAGTAAGCTATTACTTTGTCGATGAGAGACTGCTTGACCTGATCACCCGATTGGTTCAGTCCGGTCATTATTTATTCCCCCCGGACCGGTTGGCAGCAAGCGATTTCTTGATCTTACCGCAACGAAGCATCGACTCGCCATAGAATGAATTGTAAACGGTATCGACGGCTTGAAGCCAGTGAGCACCCTTGCCATCATTGGCCATAGGACAAAAAGTAAGATAGTAATTTCGCTTGTCGGCATGTCCGAACGACTCGTGCAACTCGATAACTGCCCCGGCCAGACTGTAGAATCTCTCTCGGGCAGCGACAATGTTCTCGCTTGTGCCTAGCGAGCCTGCATGTTGCGATATCTTCTCTGAAAGCTCCATCCAACGACTGTGCCCATCGTGAGAAAACAACGACATATCCACTTTGCCTGCCTGTGATTCTACACGCTCTGCAGCCTTTTTTGCGGCCGCCAAATCATCGGAGGCAAGAGCCATTTGTACGTCGAAGAAGGCGTCATAAAGAGGAGTCAACTCATCGACTGCCTCACTGCTTTCGTCACGTTGGGCGGAGGAGGATTCGGACTGCTTGCTAGTTTTAGGGCTATTGTCGGGCTGACCATGTTGATGCCCCGTAGCCGGTTCGCCTCCTGCGGGCGACATCATGCTTGGCTTGGCCTGAATCTGCAACTCACTGTCAATCTTGAATGCGCCGTTAGTAACGACCAATTCACCTTCTTCTATTCCCGATCGCACGATATAATTGTCACCTGCACGGGGACCCAAAACAACTTCCCTGCCTTCGAACAACGGCCCCTCATCGTTCGGTATTTCAATATAGACAACCGCCCGCTTGCCGGTAATCATTGGCGCGCTGGCCGGGATCAGTATCGGCGCCCGGGGGTTGGACGATGCCTTGCCGGCAAAACCTAACGACTCCGCCGTTTCCAGATCCATGCCACATATGTCGCAGGTCCCCGGATGGTCCTTAGCGATTTCAGCGTGCATGGGGCAAATCCACTTTCCAGCCAGAAACTCATCGATGACACTGCCCTTACTGTCGAGGCGAGACCGCACGAAACCGGTGACAAACATGTCTGGTTTGAGTTTCAGATGCTTGTTGTCCGCCACAGCACGTACCTGAATAGTGCGAGTTTTAGGATTGACTACCGGATCGATGAAACTAATCACTCCCTCGAACGTCTCGCCGGGGAACGATGGCGACGTAAACGTTACCTGTTGCCCGAAGTTGAGCCAGGGTAGATCCGATTCGTACGCCTCAAACATCACCCACAGGTGGGTCAGGTCGGCGATGCTGTAAATCCGCGTGCCCGTCTTTACATACATTCCCTCACGCGCATTCATGCGGACGACCACCCCGCTGGCCGGCGCATAGATCGTCATCACTTCGGACACACGGCCCGACTGTTCGATATCGTCGATCTGCTCCTGAGACAGTCCCCACAGACGAAGTTTTTCGCGGGCCGCCTCCAATGTGCCGGCCGCCGACTGCTTCAGGCTGGTGCTTGAGCTACGTGTCAGTCCGGCCAGGTAGCGTGAGGCCATGATAAGCTCTTCTTCGGCTGCATATAGCTCGGGCGAATAAATGTCGGCGAGATGAACGCCCTCTGTGACGGTAACACCGGTGTAGTCGGCGTACAGTCGTTCCAGTCGGCCGGGAAACCAGGCCGTGATGTGGGCCAGCCGGGTCTCGTCGAAGGCTATCTTACCTACCATGCGAATCTCCGCACTGGCGAATCCCCGAGTGGCAGGTGTCGTTTCAATCCGAGCAAGTTGCTTGGCTGTTTCCGAAAGGCGCAACTGACGAGGACCCACCTCGTCGCCACTACCCGTTTCCAAAGGGATCAGGTCCATGCCACAGATGGGGCACTTCCCCAGCTTCGGCAGTTTGATTTGCGGGTGCATGGAGCAGGTCCAGATGGTCGGCGAGTCAGGAGACTTAGACGCGTGTTGATTACTGTCGTTCGTTTCGGAACTATCTCCACCGCCGCTGAAAAAACCTCCGAGGATAAAAGCCACGATGACGACTACGATCAACCCGACTAGCCAGCCAACTTCTCTAAGAGCAAATCGGCCAAAGATTGTTCGTGTTACTTTGTTCGCTTTCATGGCTCTTCTCCAGGTATTATTCAAACTGCTCAATCAGGATTAGTGGTTGTGTTTGGCGCTGTCGGCGCCGTGTCCCATGTGCATGCTATCCATGTGCATCTTGTTCATGTGCATTGTTGAGTCTGCTTTCGGTTCATCCATCATGGTCAGGTACTTTTTTGGGGCCTTGTTGAACAGTTCGATTGATGTGGAGTCGGCAAAATATAGACGACGCCCCTGATAATCAGAATAGATCGCATTCTCTCCGAGCTTCTTGCCCGACACAGGACAGGTTGTTTGAATGTTTTCAAAGAGAATGCCTGCTTCGGCAGCTTCGTTGAAGTACTTGTCTGGATCGGCTTTCAGCTTTTTTGTGCACATCGGACAACAATGATATACACGCTGACCCTGAATATCAGTGTAGGCTGTTGAATCGATTAGACCGCCCATGACCGGGCAATTGGTCTGATGCTTCAGTTCCTTCGGCGCATGCACTGCTGGATCTGGCGCTTTACCATGAGTTGCGTCGGTTGCAGCTTCGCCAGCGAATGCGACCGGCACGCTGACCAACAGAGCGACAACCGCGGTTGCGATGAGTCTTGATGATTTCATCTTGTGAACTCCCTTGTTTCTTGTGAATCCATGCTCACTTGTTTACTTCATATCCTATTACCAATTCAATCTCTGCACGACAGGTAGCCAGATCAGCCCAGGCTTTTTCAAGACTCAACTGAAATGAAAGAAGCTGCCTCTGGGCATCGAGAACGTTCAGAAAGTCTGTCTCATCCGCCTGGTAGGCGCTATAGTTAGCATTGAGAGCCTGCTCAGCCTTGGGTACCAGCCCGTCCCGGTACAGGTTGGCCCGGCGCATGGCATCCGCATATTCAAACATAAGCTTGTCCACGTATGCCGCTAGTTGATTCTTGGCGTCAGAAAAGTCATATTGTGCAGCCTGATACTTAGCCCTGGCTTCATGACGTTTGGAACTATTCTTGCCAAACCAGATTGGCAGGCTCACACCCACCCCAACGATCCAGGGGTCTTTTCCGCTTTCGGACAGAGCCGGGTTCACCGCAGCGCCGGTCGCGATATAATCCGCACCCACGGTGAAGCTTGGTAATGACGCCTTGCGCGCCAGGCTTACGCCAGCCTGTTCCCTCGCTATGATGTGCTGCATCGCTCCAAGGTCAGGGTTGTGGGTCAGTGCTGCTGCCAGGACGGAATCACTGCTCAGAACAACTTCGTCAATTTCGATAGTTTCGGGAATTGGCAAAACAACGGTCGGTGGCAGATTCAGCAGCGCTCGCAGCCGTGACGCAGCAGGAACTACCCTATCCTGCAAAGTGAGCAACTGGTCCTCTAATTTGCCAAGTTCAACCTGCGCCTTTATGATGTCCGGATGCCGCTTGAGGGCTACTTTGTACTTGACTCGCGCAATCGATTCCCAAAACGTTAGGAGTTCAAGATTGTCCCGCGTGAGAGCGATATCACGACCAAGATAATAGTAGTCGTAATAGGCCGCCTTGACGGAATAGTTTAGTTTCAACTTTGCCGACTGGTATTGTCGATAGGCCGTCTGCGCCTGCTGCGATGCCATTTCCCGTCGAGCACCCAGAGTACCGAACCACGGAAACGATTGCTTGAGACTAAGTCGTTGCTCCTGCGGGCCAACGCGAGTTTCTACATTTTCGATGAAGTAGTGAAATGACAGCATCGGATCAGGGAGCGCACCGGCATATCCGCTTTTTTCCAGCGCCGCTCTCCATCGATAAAACGCCCTGCGCAAAGCCGGGCTTTCGATGGCAGCATAGGCGAGGTAATCGTCCAATGTAGACATAGAGTCAATCAACGGACTGTTGGAGGATGATGTATCGTATGTGGATGCCAGCGAATCTGCGAGATGACGATCAACTCCTGCATCTGAAGCAACAGCTACTGTCGTTGAGAAGATGAATACGGATGCTATCGCCGCAACGGTAGGAATCGCAGTTCTTCGATTTCTTGTCCACGAATTGTACTTTTCTATAGCCATCCTGCTTCCCCCTCTAACAACTGCTGTGCCAGTCCTAGCATCGTGTTGTGCCATAATTAGTTAAACCTCAAGAGCGATATCCAAGACATCAGCCACTGCACAATAATACTCACTTATGAAGAATATTATTCACTTTTCTCCAATTCTTAGCATATAATGGACGAGATGTGTAGGAAAGGTCAAGATTGAAACGACTAAAGCCGTTGAATTATCTGTGGTTAACGCTTGAGCGCGTAACTGCATAAGATGCGGCACGTCGATTGCAACGTGTGAAGCGGACTACTGTCTGAGGAGAAACGCAATCGTGTGGATTACCGAGGGAAAGTACTATAAGGTATCAATCGTAATGGGACTAACCGCCCTTACTCTGGCTATACATTACGGCTGGGTCTTTCAACCGATATTCGGACATATCCACTGGCTCCACGCTCTACATGGTCGTTTTTGCTATATTCCGATAGTGGTGGCAGCTTCGTGGTTCGGAACGCGGGGCGGCCTCGTAACCGCTGGAGTTATTTCCGCGTGCGTCCTTCCGTACATCTACAGATCCGAACTTGAGGCACACGAACTCGCTGGAGAGACGGTCGAAATGGTTTTCTATTTCTTGATTGCGGCCCTGACCGGCGCTCTGGTCGAGCGCGAGTTTGTTGCACGCCGCAAACAACAACAGGCTGAGCTTCAGGTTGAACGCTCCCAGAAGCTCTCACTCGCGGGACAGATCGCCGCCGGCGTTGCCCACGAAATCAAGAACCCTCTCGCTTCCATAAAAGGTGCGGCCGATATCCTTGTCGACAACACAGCGTCACCGGAAGACAAGAGTGAGTTCAAGAGTATTCTTCACCGTGAAGTGCGCCGGATCGACTCGACGGTATCCGAGTTTCTCGCCTTCGCGCGCCCAAGAGAACCTCGGCTTACGCTGATGAATCTCTCGGAAACAGTTCGGGCGTGCGTCAAGCAGACATCGGCACAATCACAGTCGCAAGATGTAAGAGTCGAAGGCAGGATCGACGAAAACGTACTCATACATGGTGACGCCGGCCAGCTTCACCAAATGATGCTGAATCTGCTGTTGAATGCAATTCAAGCTTCGCAGCCCGGCGATCTGGTTCAAATCAGCTTGCGTCTGTCCGAAAGATCTGAGGCCGTTTTGGAAATCAGAGATACCGGAACAGGAGTCGATCACAAGGACCTCGAACGAGCATTTGAACCATTCTTTACGACCAGAGCCACCGGCACCGGTCTGGGCCTCGCAATCGTAAAGTCTATTGTCGAAAGTCACAACGGCAAAGTCACTCTGTCGAGTGGCACTGACATGGGCACGGCAGCCACAGTCACTCTGCCGAATGCGTCGATCGGGAACCTGACATGAAAATCCTGCTCGCCGATGACGACCGATCGCTGCGCCGCGTCCTCCAGTTCAAGCTGGAACAGCACGGATATCAGGTAACTGCCGTGCCCGATGGCCGGCAGGCACTGGATCGAATACCGGATGGACGATTCGATCTTCTCTTATCCGATATCAGAATGCCAAAGATTGACGGCCTCGAGTTGCTTGACCGGGCCAGAGCGCTACAGCCTGATCTCAAAATCATCCTGATCACAGCTCACGCCACAGTGTCGCAGGCGGTTCAGGCAGTCAAGCTCGGTGCTTTCGACTATATAACCAAACCTTTTGAAGATGATGAATTGTTCGTGGCACTGGATAAGGCCCTCGCCTTCAAAAGGCTGGAGAGTGAAAACCGTAAATTGAAGGGGAAACTCGAACGCGAGATACGAGCGCCGAAATCGATCGGAATATCCAAGCCGTTCAAAGAAATGATGGCTATTGTAGACAAGGTCGCCGCAACCGATGCCACTGTGCTATTGACAGGTGGCTCGGGGACCGGAAAGGAATTGATTGCGCGCACTCTTCACCATAAGAGTACACGGGCAGACCGTGAATTTGTTGCTGTTAACTGCGCAGCGATTCCCAGAGACCTACTCGAATCAGAGCTTTTTGGACATGTCAAGGGTGCATTTACCGGTGCGATAAGGAGTAAGAAGGGGAAATTTGAACTGGCTGATGGCGGAACATTGCTCCTCGACGAGGTCGGCGAACTGGCCATTGACCTGCAGGCTAAATTACTTCGCGTCCTGCAAGAGCGGGTCATCGAAGCAGTCGGTTCGGAAAATACTACGCCTGTCGATGTTCGTGTAGTCGGAGCAACTAATGTCAGCCTCAAACAGCGTATTGCCGAAGGCGCATTTAGAGAGGACCTGTTCTATAGGCTAAATGTCATTCCAATAAGACTGCCGGGGTTGGCCGAGAGACGTGACGATATTCCGATCCTGTTTACCGAGTTTGTCCGAAGATTTGCTCCCGATGACAAACTGACCGCATCCCCTGAATTGACTGATGTACTTTCTTCCCACGATTGGCCCGGCAATATCCGCGAGTTGGAGAACCTTGTCGAGCGAATGGTCCTGCTGCGAAAATCGGACACGCTCTCTGTAGAGGATCTGCCAGATGACTTTGGTGCACGTAATCATCTGCCGGAACATACGGAGCAAGGCACATCCGAGAGCCGCGTCACCTTCCATCAGGCGGAAGAGAAGCTGGTGCGTGACGCCCTAAACCAATGCGGATGGAACCGCTCCAAAGCGGCGAAGTACCTCAATATCCCTCGGCACGTACTGATCTACCGAATGAAGAAATATGACATTCAAGAAACGGCGCATCCGACGGGAGCAGACCAGCAGACTATTTAGAGCGGCTTATTGTAAGTAAGGGCTGTCTGCCATGTCGAAGTCGTGCTCGACACACCTCCCATCGACAATCTCAGAATGTCTTTTCGGCGTGCCCGAAGGGTACACTCACAGACACTGGCCATGAAGAACCGTCCTAACTGCCTATCATCACAGGACACATGAACACCGGACAATGGTGCAAGGACGGATGAAGGTGACTGCAAGAAGCATACAAAAACCCTTTGGAAAAAACTGATCGCTGTGTTATATGTTCAAAACTACGAATCAATCGTATCGAGCTGTTGATCGCGGGGGATAAACGGAAAGGGCTCAATGAGCAACGTCCTTGTTACTGGCGGAGCTGGTTTTATAGGCTCCCATCTTGTGGCGGAGTTGGTCAGAAAAGGCCATCGAGTCCGAATACTCGACAATTTTTCCACGGGACAAAGACATAACCTTAGCGGGATATTAAGTCGGGTCCGCATATCGACCAACGACGTCCGCGACCTGAAGGCGGTGCGAGGCGCCGTAAAAGGCATCGACCTAGTGTACCATCTGGCAGCCGTCTCGTCGGTCCCGCAGTCGGTTGACGATCCCCTGACAACATTTGATGCCAACTTGCAGGGGACCTGGAATGTTCTCGAGGCATCACGTCTCGGAAAGGTCGGACGGGTCGTGTTCGTTTCATCGGCGTCCGTGTACGGGGCCGACTGCAAGATGCCCTTTCGAGAATCGGCTCAACTGAAAGCCAGTTCTCCATATGCCGCCAGCAAATTGATTGGCGAGCAGTTGTGCGGTCTGTACGGGCGATTGTATGGGTTGGAGACTGTAGCTCTTAGGTTTTTTTCGGTCTATGGGCCGCGCCAAAACAGATTTTCACAGTACGCCAATGTTATTCCAGCCTTTTGCACGGCAGTGATCACGGGCAAGCGACCGACCATTTACGGTGACGGATCACAGACTAGAGACTTTGTCTATGTCGGTGACATTGTTCGCGCCTGTGTACAAGCCGGTCGCCGCAGAAAGTCGGTTGGGGAAGTCATAAATGTCGGTACCGGCAGACAGGTCTCGATTGTTGAGTTGCTCGAACGGATACAGTCCGTCTTGGGGACAAATATCGAGCCAAAGTTCGCTCCAAAAAAGCCGGGGGATGATCCCCACACTTGTGCCGACATAGGAAATGCGAAGAAATTGCTTGGAATGACAAAACTGACGCCATTTGATGTCGGCTTGAAGAAAACCGCCCAGTGGTTTGGCGACATCATCAAACAGGAATCTGATTTAGGAACAAAAAAATGAGTACTACAAAAGACACGATAGCAGCCAGAATGGAAAAGTTTCAGTGGTATCAATCGATCGATCTTGGCAACGGCATTGTCACCCCCGGTGAGACCGGAGACGCCGAGCAGCGCAAGATTGCCATGCTGAATCTTCCTGATGATCTAAGTGGAAAATCCGTTCTCGATATTGGCAGCAACGAAGGATTCTATTCATTCGAAGCAGAAAAACGTGGCGCTGATAAGATCATTGCCATCGACAAGAGCACAGCCGCACAGGAAAAACTCCTTTTTCTCAAGGAAGTTTTCAACTCGAGAATCGAGCTTCAGACCACCGATTTGTACGATCTTGACCCCAAGAAGACGGGGCGTTTTGATATCGTCTTTTTTCTGGCTGTGTTTCATCATGTCGACTACTCGTTTCTGGCTTTGGACATCGTTCGCAAGCTATGCTGCGGGACCGCCTATATGGAATATGTCGAAGCGGTTCCCGAAAGCGGCGAAGATGTGTCTGCGCTGGTTCGTAAGATGAGCAAGAAAGGGCACCTGCATATGCTGCCGACACGAACTTTCCTCTTGGAAATACTCGAGCGGGCCGGGTTTAGTGATATCGAAATTCTCGGCACTCATCGGGAGATGCGACTCAAACCGAAAAGAAAGGCACCAGGCTTTTCGGAACGGCGGGTTGTGCTGAAGGCCTCCTGACAGACTGGCGACAGTCGGATTCGAGCGTAACAATTTGTATCGGACGTGCAGTTTAGTATGACTATTCGAGCAAAGCTGACCCTGTTTTTTTCCGTGATGCTGATCCTATTCATTGCTGTCGGTGGCGCGTCGGTATGGACTGTGCAACTCTGGCGCAAAGACGCCGATCGGCTATCGAGTACTCGGACTCAGAGCTTGCGGGCCGAGAGGGTCCGTGCAGGCACAGATTCGCGGGTATTCTATGCCCTCGAGTACCTCGAAGGGGAAAAACTGTTCGACGAAGAATTCGACCAGATCGGTAAGCGCGTTCAAGCTTCGCTGGACACCCTACTTACTGCTGCAGCAACTTCGGAGGAGCGAGATCATATCGACGGGCTGCGGGAAACCGAATCCGAACTCGAGTGGTTGCTGAACAATGTCCTTGCCGGTATCACATCGGGGTCGTTACCGAATCCTGTCGAATCTCGATCGCGATTAAGGGAGGCTGCCACCAACGTTGCCGACGGCATAGCTATTCTCGAGCAGTACTACCGGTCTCAGGGAGACAGGGCTGTTAAATCAGCCGGCCGCGCCGAGCTGTATCAGCGGTTTGTCATTGGAGTCTCCATCTTCATTGCATTGGGACAGCTGTTGGCTCTGTCGTACCTGGTCAAGCGCTGGCTGGTAGAACCGATCGGCGCAGTAGGTGAGGCTACGCGCCTGATCAGCCGGGGTAACTTTGAGACACGCGTGACGACTTCGTTTAACGACGAATGGAACAGTCTGGCCAACTCGATAAATAATATGGCAAAATCCTTGCGAACGCTGCAACAACAACTGCTTTCCCACGAACGCGTCGTAGCTCTCGGAGAGATTGCATCATTTACCGCCCACAATATCCGTAATCCTCTGGCCGGCATTCGTGCCGCCGCGCAAGTCACTCATAAAAGTCTGCCGGAAAAGATGGAAGAAGAGCGTCAGACTATGGTCGACATAGTCAGCGCTACTGATCGGCTAAATGCCTGGATTTCACGGTTTATGGAATTCGCCGCTCCGGTTAACATAATGACTGTGCAGACGGACTTAAACGAACTTGTCAGACAGACAATCTTGCTGGTTCACTCCGGGCAAGCCGCCGGAAACGCTGCTATCACTATGGACCTGGACGACAGCCTGCCTGAGATCCCGGTCGATGCTGTATTGATTGAACAGGCATTATCCGCATTGATTACCAACGGAATCGAGTCGGGAGGCGACAATGTAGTGGTATCAACCCGTTTGGAGCGGTCGGAGGACGGGCAGAGCTTTGTGACAATACGCATAGTCGATAACGGAAGAGGCATTTCCAAACAAGTTCGCGAGCGCCTTTTCCAGGCCTTTGTCACGGATAAGCCGGACGGCACCGGCCTGGGACTGGCCCAGAGCAAAAAAATCCTGAGCTTGCATGGCGGTGAGCTGTCGCTGGAAAACACGAGTGAAAAAGGCACTGACTTTTTGGTGAAATTGCCGCAAAGAGGTGATGGCAGCTAGATTAGGCATCAAGAGGCTCGGTAGAAAGAGGTTATGGCACAGATATTGATAATCGAAGACGAGGTACTTCTTGCTAAATCCCTGTGCCGGTCGATGGCAGCCGAAGGCCATGATTGCGTGACGGCCAATTCTGCCGAGGAGGGGCTGGCTCTTCTTGAGAAAATGCCCATTGACGTTGTTCTTCTTGACCTGCAGCTGCCCGGCATGTCGGGATTAGACGCAATCACACCGATCAAGCAGATCGACACCAATATCTCAGTCATTATAGCGACAGCGTATGCGACTATGGCTTCGGCCGTAGAGGCGATGCGTTCAGGAGCATGTGACTTCCTGCGCAAGCCGCTGGATACGGAGGAAGTGCTGCTGTCAGTCGATCGAGCCATTGCCGATGCCAAACTACGGCAGACTGTATCTTATTACCATGACTTGGAGGTAGAGAAAACGGACGAAAACCGTCTTGTCTGCGATTCCCCCAAGATGAAAAAAGTCGTGGAAATGGTGTCGCGGGTGACCGAGATCGACCTTGCCGACCCCAGCGAACATCCGCCGGTCCTGATTGTCGGCGAAACCGGCGTCGGCAAAGACCTTGTGGCAAGGAAGATTCATTATCACGGCAGGTTCGGAGATCAGCCCTTTATCGAATTGAACTGCACGACGCTCCCCAGCGGACTTGAGGAAGCGGAGCTGTTTGGCTATGAGCGCGGTGCCTTCACTGGTGCGGACAAGAAGAAACGAGGATTGTTTGAAGCTGCGTCTGGTGGCTCTATTTTCCTGAACGAAATAGGTGACCTCTCGTTGGAGGCACAGGCTAAGCTCCTGCAAGTCATCGAGCAGAAATGCCTTCGGCGAGTAGGCGGTCTGCGTGACATCGAGGTAAACGTTCATATCATTGCGGCTTCAAATCGTAAACTCGTCGACTTTTCCGTTTTCAGAGAGGACCTCTACTACAGACTCAACAATGTGATCATCGCTGTACCGCCTCTCAGGGAACGAACAGAGGATATCCCCAGGCTGGCCGAGATGTTTCTGGCCAAATTCGGGAGAAAGTATGGTGCAACCAAGCGGCTCAGCGAGGATGCGCTTTCGGCCATGATGAAGTACACATGGCCGGGCAATGTTCGCGAATTGCGCCAGATGCTCGAACGCATTTCTTTCCTTCACAAAGATGAAACGGTCGGTGTTTCCCACCTGAACCTCCCCACAAATGAAACGACAACGATCAAGTCAGATAGCCTGGGCCAGATCAGTATCAGTATTCCCGAAGGTGGGGTCGATATAGAAGAAGTTGAGCGGGCGTTGATTATCGATGCTCTCAAATCATGCGAAGGGAATGTGAGCGAAGCTGCCCGGAAACTTCGCCTGGGGCGCGAAGCCCTTCGATACCGTATCAAGAAATTCGATATTTCCCGCGAAATATCAATAATAGGTTAATACCAACCGTTTGGTTTATATAAACCAGATAAACCTCTACTATCAGATAGTACAAGTCCATTTTTAGGCCTGTAAGTGAGTGTCTTCATTGTATTTACACATAGCATGTGAGTAGGCACAGCTCTTGCTATACCTGTCGTTCATGGCGATAGCACTCATTAATCTGAACCCGCCAAGAGTAGTACTGACGACAGCATCGATGCCATTGCGTCTCGAAATAGCCGGTACCTTGTCGGCTGTCGCGGGGTCAGCATCGATTTGAATAGGCGAAAAAGCGGAGAGAATAAGTCTATGGGCAAAACAGAGGTCGAATTCGGCGGACAGCGGGCAAAAGAAATTGCTATGAGTGGGCCGGGGCCAAAGAGCATGTCGGGACCCGTAAAAGGGATACCAATTGCCGTTGTCGGCGGTGGGTTCGTAGGGCTCGTAACCGCCGCAGGTTTCGCCCAGTTTGGACACGCGGTCGTGTGCATTGAGAACAACGAGGAGAGGCTTAAGAAGTTGCAGTCCGGCCATGTTCCGTTCTATGAACGCGATTTGGAGAAATTGATCTCCGAAAACTTGCACAATGGGCGACTATCCTTCACCAACGACCTCGAAGCAGCAGTTGACGGACAAAAGGCTATTTTTATCGCAGTTGGAACTCCCAGCGCTGCTGACGGCCGGGCCGATCTTGGAGCCCTGGGCACTATCGCTGAATCGCTCGCAAGTGTCCTGACATCGGACCAGGTGATTGTGATAAAGAGCACTGTCCCTGTAGGCACTGGCAAAAGCATTCAAGCCGTCTTCTCAGAAAACGGCCACAGCAAGAACCCCATTGCGGTTGTCAATGCGCCTGAGTTCCTGCGCGAAGGGAATGCTGTTCAGGATTTCTTTCATCCTCATCGAATCGTTCTCGGCGGCACAAGTACTGAAGCGGTGGAACTTGTGAAGCACATTTACCGTCTCGGAATGACAGACCCAGTGCCGATCATCACGACCAACAACGAAACCGCTGAATTGATCAAATACTCCTCCAATGCCTTCCTTGCAATGAAGATAGGCTTTATTAACGAACTCGCCGGCCTTTGCGACTCGACCGGAATCGACGTACTCGAAGTTGCCCGCGCTATGGGAATGGACGGCCGAATCGGACCGGAGTTTCTCGATCCCGGCCCCGGTTGGGGCGGTTCCTGTTTCAGGAAGGACCTCAGCGAATTGACTGGTCTGGCGTCATCGCTTGATCATACTCTGTTGATCGCTCGTGCTGTGCTGTCCGCCAATGAGCAGCATCACCGCTATGTTGTTGAAAAAGCCCGCAAACTCATTGGATCGCTGGATGGCGCTACAATTGGAGTGCTCGGGCTGGCTTTCAAAGCGAATACGAGCGACATGCGGGATTCGCCGGCAATTCCGATCATCAACGAGCTATTGGATGCCGGGGCAAAAGTGCAGGCCTACGATCCTCAGGCAATGGAAGAAGCTCGTTCGATAATCCCGAATGTGTCATGTGTTGACTCGGCCATTGATGTTGCCGCAGAAGCCGACTGCCTTCTGATCCTTACCGAATGGCAGGAGTTTCAAATGCTGGACCTTTCGAAAATGGCGAAAATGATGGCTACTCCCAACATTGTTGATACCCGCAATCTCCTTGTACCGGAAGTTGCCAAACGGCACGGCTTCAACTACGTAAGCATGGGGCAGGCATAGGTGAGCAGAATTAATGATTCCATGATCCGGGAGGACTTGGTCACCTATTCGGAATCTGAGGATAGCTCGGCCAACGGATCAGGTCAAAAGAGAATACTAATATACTCTCATGATACATTTGGCCTCGGCCATTTGCAGCGGTGTCTTAAGATATGTCGTGCTCTGGTGGACCGGGATTCCGACATCTCGATCTTGCTAGTGACTGGTTCACCCTGGGCGCATCGCTATCGCTTCCCTGAACGAGTCGACTATCTTAAGATGCCCGCAGTTCGCAAAGTAGGCACAAACCAGTATGTGCCGCGCAGCCTAAAAACGTCTTTCGATCGCGTCTATGCTCTCAGGAAGGACTTGTTACTGCAAAGTGTGCAGACATTTGACCCGCATCTTCTTCTGGTGGATCACGCACCTGTTGGGATGCGGGGCGAGCTTCTACCTGCACTGCAATGGCACAGGCAACATCGCCCTCAGGCCGTGCGAGTACTAGGCCTTCGTGACATTGTCGACGAACCAGCTTATGTCATTGACCATTGGAAACGTAATGGTATTTACGAAATCATGGATCGAATGTACGAACGCATCGCTATTTATGGCAGCCGGGCTATATTCGATCTGGTGGCGGCATATCAAATCCCACCGGAACTGCATTCACGAATCGAGTACTGCAACTACGTCAGCAACTACGAGGTCGACACCTCGGAGGAGGTCGAGAGCAAAAACGAACGTCCACTGATAGTGGTATCTATTGGTGGTGGCGACGGCGCTGCCGAAGAGGTGATTGGAAACTACCTTGATATGGTGGAGCAGTATGCGTCGACTCTTCAAGCCGATTCCATCGTAGTAACCGGCCCGTTTATCTCTTCGGACCTGTTGAGGCAGTACCACTCACGATGCGACAACTTGCCTGTGGAAGTGCGTCGGTTTGTTTCCAACCTAAGCTCTTATATGCGACGCAGCGACCTTATTGTATCCACCGGCGGTTACAATACTGTGACTGAATCGATAGGATATGGTCGTCGTGCCCTACTCATTCCGCGAGTCGTATACCGCGAGGAACAACTCATGCGTGCCCGGCGATTCGCGGAACTGGGGCTGGTTAAGTTCATCCATCCTAAAGATGTAACAGCTCGGCTCCTTTTTGATATGGTGTCCGAGATGCTGGACGACCAGTCCTGTCCCTTGACCGAGGCGCGACGGATCGGCCGAATACCATTAGACGGAGCACACCGTATTGCGGCGCTCTGCTGTGATGCAATGGCAGAACAACTTGTTAGGCAGACGAGGTAAACATGTCACAAGATTTGCAAACTCCCCATGTCGGATATGTCACCAAGATGTTTCCTCGGCTGTCGGAGACCTTTATCCTGAACGAGATCCTCGAATTGGAACGACAGGGTGCCAAAGTCACGATTTTTTCGATCAAGAAGCCTAGCGAGGGACAATTTCATCCGCAATTATCGCAGTTGAAGGCTCGAGTGCTGTATCTGGAGGGACTCGATCCCAAAAAGTGGCCGATCTGGATAGGTCAGAATTGGCAGACATTAGAGCCTCATAGGGAGAACCTCTGGCACGCTATCGAGCAGGCAGTCAAGGACCCTGATGTAAGCAATGTGGACGAAATCTGGTGGTCGGCATGGGTGGCTGCGCAGTCCCGTCTGCTCGGCATTGACAGGCTGCACGCTCATTTCGCCAGCCTGCCGTCTACAATCGCATATCTGGCCAACCAGATTAGCGGCATTCCTTTCAGCTTTACCGCTCACGCCAAAGATATTTTTGTCTACGAGAACAACGAACATCATCTGCAACAGAAACTGACTGCAGCAGACTCGGTGGTGACCGTTACCGCATTCAATCGTCGGTACCTCGCAGACAAATACAACAATGTGGATAATACACGGCTCAAGGTAATCCACAACGGCATTGACCTCTCGTTGTTTGTGCCAGTGGATGCGAGCAGACGTCGCAAGGAGCTCATTTTGTCTGTCGGCCGTCTGGTACCCAAAAAGGGGTTCGACGATTTGCTCCAAGCCTGTGTTCACCTCAAGCAATCGGGCCAGAACTTCGAGTGTTGGATTGTAGGTGACGGCCCAGAGGCGGACTCGTTGCTGGCGTTGCGCAAATCTCTGGGGTTGCAGGAGGAAGTACAATTCACAGGACCGAAAAACTTGGAAGAGGTTCGGCAGATGATGCAGCAAGCAACGCTGTTCTGCCTGCCTTGCAAAGTGGCCGAGGACAACAATCAGGATGCCCTTCCAACTGTACTGTTGGAAGCGCTGGCATCGGGGCTTCCGGTGGTGTCGACTACAATATCTGGGATTCCGGAGATCGTGGAAACCGGCAAGGAAGGATTTCTTGTCCCTGCCGATCATCCCACTGCCCTTGCCGATAAAATGGCCTCCCTTCTTGCCGACCCGGAATTGCGTCAGCAGTGCGGACTTCGTGGGCGGGAGAAGGCGACAAATAAGTTTGATTTGAAACAGAATGTTGTGAAGCTTCTGGAAACTGTCTTCAAATCCAATTCACCATGGGATGGTACGGATAAGACTCGAGCAGGCGGCAGAGTCACGGAGGCGACACATGCAAACGAATAAAGGACACATACTGTATTTGTGCGCCGATCGCGGTATTCCGTTCGGTGCTAGTAAAGGCGGGTCGATTCATATAAGGGAGTTCGTAGAGGCACTGTCGGCGGTGGGTTATGTGCCCACAGTGGTTACGGCTCGGTGTGATCCAACGTATAGGCGTTCCCCCGCGTATCCGGTTCACACACTGCCGCAGAGCCTCTGGCCTCCCTTAATGCAGAATCGGCAAAAGTCCAAAGGTGGAGATCGATTCTGGAAGGAGGTCGAGGATTTTGAGCGCAACCAGCCTGTTACCGGCATGCTGGCCGACATATATTCATCAGATCCGTTCGACCTGATTTACGAACGTTATTCTCTGTTCAGCATAGCTGGGTACTTTTTCGCTCGGTCGCGCGGCATGCCGTTCGTTCTGGAAGTAAATGCTCCGCTGGTGAAAGAAGCATCGACCTATCGGAGTCTTGTACAGGTCGATCTTGCTCAGGCAGTGGAGCGTTTTCTGCTCAAATCCGCGGACTGTGTGGTGGCAGTGTGTGATCAAGTCCGAGATCATGTCCATTCAATCGCACCTGACACACTAGTGGAAGTAATTCCCAACGGAGTCAATCTGGAACGATTCGACAAGGAGCCGAGCACCGACTGGCGGCCGAGGTTGTCGAACCATCCTGACTCCGGCATGAGCGTTGGCTTTGTCGGGAGTCTGAAACCGTGGCATGGCGTAGAAATACTGATTGAGGCGGTAAGTATCGCATCGGCTGAAAGTAGTAATCTGAGTCTTGCGGTCATCGGCGGGAGCGGCAAACAGCTCTCAGCCCTGACCGAGAACAGCCGTTTGTCCGCGAGCAATGTAAAGTTCATAGGCACTGTGCCGCATGAATCTATTCCAGACATCCTGAGCTCGCTGGACGTGGTCGTCGCACCCTATCCCGATCTGAACGATTTCTATTTTTCACCGTTGAAAGTGTATGAATACATGGCGGCTGGCAAAGCGATTGTGGCTTCATCGATCGGTCAGATTCGCCAGATTCTCACCGACGGCGTTAATGCTCTATTGGTGCCGCCCGGTGACAAACGGGCGCTGGCCGATGCGCTGCTGCGTCTGCAAAACGATCCGGGACTGCGTCAGCGTCTTGGTGGAGCAGCACGTCACCAGGCGGAGCAACATCATTCCTGGATATCGAGAATGAACCACGTCTCGGACCTTTTTGATTCACTGAAAGCAGGAGCTTCGGGCTCAGAGCCGCTCCATCATGCGAATTCGTTATAGACTAAGCAAAGTAGATTTTGGCGCGCTGGGGCGCATTTACCGTCACTTTGGCGGACTTGTCCTCGCCCATAAGGGCAGGCTGACGGCCAGCGTTCTTGCTTTGCTTGGAACTTCCTTTGTGGCCATCCTCACCCCCTGGCCGCTGAAAATCGTGTTCGATTATGTCTTGGTCCCGTCTTCCAATACTGCCAGAACCTCCGTGCTTGATCCTCTGGCCAGGCTCGACCCTGCCTACATAGTGGGACTGGCGGCCGCATCAGTTCTCATTCTGGCAATAGCGAAAGGACTTTGCAACTATTCCCACGCAGTACTTTCCAAGACGGTCGGTCACCGCATGGTTGCAGCCATTCGAATGCAGTTATTTTCTCATGTACAACGTCTGCCGCAATCCTATCATGACTATCGCGATACGGGCGAGTTGATGACCCGCATGACCGGCGACATAAGCCTGCTGCAAAACCTGCTGGTAGGCACTGTTATTACTCTCGTAAGTAAGATCACCCTGATCGTCGGCATGCTGGCCGTAATGTTCTGGCTGGACTGGCAGCTTGCCCTTGTCATTGTTGCATTGTTACCGATGTTCATGCTGGCTGCATTTCGTTTTTCTGTCCGTATCCAGCGCTCGGCGAGAAAGCAGCGGGAAATGTATGGACGGATCGTGTCAGTCGTACAGGAAACATTCTCCGGCATCGCCCAGGTAAAGGCCAACGCTCAGGAGAACAGGCGCGAGAGACTGATTGGCAAATCGGTCGACGGTGACGTGAAAGCTAATGTGAAAACGACGCGCCTCGAGGCCAATTATGCACGCATTGTCGAAATGATCAGCGCTGTCGGGATTTGTGTTGTGCTCTGGATGGGAACGCAGAAGGCGCTGAGCGGACAGATTTCTCCCGGTGACGTACTCGTTTTTATTTCCTATGTGCGGGGGATCTATCGCCCCATTCGAGACATTTCGCGCCTTTCGACCAGAGTAGCCAAAGGAACGGTGCGAGGCGAAAAGATCATCGAACTGCTGGAAATGGAACCGGAAGTGATGGCGGAGGAATCCGGACTGTCGGCGCGCACCATCAAGGGCAAAATCGACTTTGACCGTGTGAATTTTGCATACAACTCAGAGCGCACGATACTTGAAGACTTTAGCTGCAATATCCCGGCGGGAAAAACAACGCTGATCATAGGCCCCACCGGCGCCGGAAAGTCCACGCTGGCGCGACTTATTCTCAGGCTGTATGAACCGAGTTCGGGGACTATCTCTATAGACGATCGAAATGTGCAGGAGTACAAGACTCGGAGCCTGCGCAAACGTGTGACTCAACTTGTCCAGGAAGCATTCCTGTTCAAAATGTCGCTTGCTGAGAATATAGCCTTTGGTTCGCGGAAGATTAGCCGCGAGGATATTGAAAAAGCAGCTAAAGCAGCCGGAGCCGGCGACTTTATCGAATGTCTCGCTGACGGATACGATACTGTAGTGGGAGAACGTGGTCAGACACTCTCCGGAGGTCAGCGACAGAAAATCAGTTTTGCCAGGGCGGCGTTGCGCCAGTCGCCCGTGATGATTTTTGATGAACCGGTGACCGGACTTGACGTTATATCAGAAATGGAGACAAAAGAGGTTCTGCAGCGGCTACGAGTCGGTAGAACAATGATTATCATCACTCATCGGCTGCATTTTGTCGAACTGGCCGACTGGGTGGTGTTTATTCGAGATGGTAAACTGGTCGAGCAGGGTATCCCGGGGAATCTGGTAGCAGCGCGCGGTGAGTTTTACGAATACTACATGGTCGGGCGCCCGGACCTTGCGGCGACAAACGGAGCGGCCTGATAAGGTAGGTAGCTTCGCTGGTATTTGGGGAACGATAGGAGCGGTAGAATCAGTGAGCAAGACACTTGAAATGATGGCCAGGCCGATTCCAGAATCAGCCAAGCTGCCTCTGGTCTCGCTATTGGACGAATCACGATTGCTTACTGAAGTGCAATCACGCATTGCAGACAGGGATATCTCTGCCCACAGTTGCCGCATAGGTCACATTCGATACCTGCCGGATTCAACCTGCACCGTGCGGTTTACCGTGTCCTGTAGCGGACCCGGCGAAATTGATCGTCATGATGTCGGAATGTATGCGCGGTGTTTGGACAGCAGGCATTTCACTAAAATGGTCGGGGTGCTAACAGCACGAAAGTGGATTTCGGGAGAACTAGCCGCGGCACCGTACTCAGTTTCGACACTGCAGTCGATCTTTTATGAGTTCCCGAATGACGGCCAGTTGCCACAGTTGGATCAATTGGACGACCTGTCGGCACTACACGCTTTGATCGGAAGACCGTTCAAAGATCGGTGTGACAGCGACGGCTCTCCACTAACGGTGCAACACCTGCAATACAAACCTGAAAGTCGGCTGATATCTCGCCTTCATACACGTGCTTCCCGGGAT
>JBHHVC010000006.1:0-29707 GCA_046754125.1 Candidatus Zixiibacteriota bacterium | reverse complement strand
CCGATCTGTTGTCACATAGTCTTTCTTCCACGGGACAGGCCGCTTGGCCTGTCCCTCGTGTATGGTGGACTTTAGTGATCGATGCAGCTGCATCGATCGCTGGTCGAAGCAGCCACGTCTGGAGGAGTTGTGATTCGACGCGACAGAGCCTTCTGATAATTCTGGGGGGGCTTTGGTTTCAGTCGACCGTAGCTGGGTCGCCTGCAAAACGAGATGATCTCCTTTTTCCCAACGCCGATGAGGTTCTAAGGATTCGCATATATGAAGGCGCTATTGCGGATTCTTCTGACAGATTCGCAGCTATGCATCCCAAAGTACTTTACACAGAGTCTGGCTGGCAAGGATTTGAATACTGGATGGCGTATACACCGCTTTCGAGCACCCAGTACGAAAATCCGTCGATTGCGGTGAGCCATGATGGACTACACTGGGGAAACTTCTTCGTCGGCCCGGAAAGTTTGCCTGCCACCGACACATCGGCTGGCGTAGGATTCATCGACAGCACATTGTTCAACCCGGTTTTCGCTCGCACCGCTTTTGATAGTGCTGTCCATCTGTCCGACTCCCATATTCTCTTTGACGCCGACAGTATTCTTCACCTAATCTTCCGAGTCACGCGCAGTGTGAACGGCACGCTCTCGAATTACCTATATGGAAGCAAAACCATCGACGGGCTGAACTGGTCCGACACCGTGCTGTTTGTAGACGGACGCTACGGCTTCGATCAAACCCTCAGACTCTTGTCGCCCGCAGTTTTTCAAGATTCAGGTGGAGTGTATACTATGTTGACCGTCGAGGACACATCCGGGAACATGTTGGCACACGCTCCGGCTCTATGGCATTCAGCCAGTCTTGATACGCCCAATTCCTGGTTCCCTGCAAACACCGGCAACTTGGATACTTTAGGCACAATTGAGCACGGTGGCAAAATCATCGGCCTAGTTGACTGGCTTCTTGCGAGTGAGCAGAGACTCGAATCACACTGGCACTTGGATGTTGTCCCTGTTAGACAGGGAATGCTGCTTGGGATAGCCATCAACCGAGCATTCGACCTTCTATACCTCGGGCTGAGCGACGATGGCGGAAAATCATTTGTCGATTTCGGAGTGCCTGTGCTTGGTTTGGGACCCGCCGGCAAGTGGGACGAAGCAGCTATTTACAGGACGTCAGCCGTGATTACGAAACGTGACAATAGTGACATTATTGAGCTGTTTTATTCGGGGAGAGGGTCGGACGGTACATGGGGAATCGGCAGGAGCGAAGCATTTTGGTGCATTGATTGGACTCACACACAGGACCAGGACTCCGACAGGATAGCCGATTCCTGCGACAACTGTCCCTTGATTGCGAACCCCGATCAATTCGATAACAACGGCGACGGCATCGGTGATGCCTGTTGCTGCATCGGTACACGAGGCGACATCAATGGTGACGGAGCAAATATTGATATCGTCGACCTGACATGTATGGTTGATTTTCTTTTCGGTACCGGCTGCGTTATGCCTTGTTTCGAAGAAGCGGATATAAACGGCGACGGGAATATCGATATTGTCGACCTCATTTGTATAGTCGATTACCTGTTTGGTATTCCAGGTCCTGGTTGCCCGGCGCAATGTCCGTAAGCCGATCTGTTGTCACATAGTCTTTCTTCCACGGGACAGGCCAAATGGCCTGTCCCGTTTCTCTTTTCTTTTTTTGAGCCAATGGCGTCGTGTACCGAATGGTACACTATCGTCTGCTTTGCCGTACCGAACCGAGCGGCGGAATTAGTCGACCGACCTTAACCATTTGTCGGACATCAACATGATAGAACAATGGACATCCGGCCCGGAAATTGCTACCTTGTAGATCGATAACCGATTCAACAAACATACAGGAGACAGCCGAGATGATGTTTCGCGTCGCCCGCTCCATATGTCCGTACTTTATTCTGGCCGTATCGGTGACCATCGCCTCATGTTTTGCCCCACCTGAGGTTCGAGGAGCCCAAGTGGCCCGGCCGCCAAGCCATATTGTTGACTTTACTTCTCTCGCACAGAATACAACTGCGCAGTCCACAGCTGCGACCAACAGCCCTTTCGGTTTTCATCCGGCTGGCGTTTTTCTCCCGGGCTACCCTGACAACGGTTACATCGATGCTCAGCAGATTGGCGTTACATGGACACGGCAGGGCGTTTACGCCTTTTGGTTTCTCGTCCAGCCCGACACGTCAGTTCCTGTTTATGACTTCACGCTCTACGATCAGCAATGGTCGACCGTTCCTGATGACATGAACATCCTTGCCAATATCTCGCCCGCTCCCGCTGCTTCTTTGGGATACACCATGCCGGGATCATATCTGCCGATCGATTCGGCCAAGTACTGTGACTTCGTAAAGGCAACTATAGAACGATACGACGGCGACGGCCTTGCCGACATGCCCGGACTAACCAACCCGGTCAAATACTGGCAGGTGGGAAATGAACCAAACGATGCTGTCACCTCCGACTTCGCCGCGCTACAAAGCATGACATATATTGCAATCAAGGATGCATGTGCCGATTGTCAGGTGCTCATAGGAGGCGTATCGGGCTTACCGCTGGACTATATCCCGCTCTTCGACAGCAATTTCGCGCCCATTCTGACCGAACTGGCTGGACAGTACGTAGATATAATGGACTTCCACTGGTACGGCACCGCGACCGGTGAATACCGTGGGGTCGATGCCGCCTACAACCATATTCGTGACACTATGACGGCGCTCGGGTTTTCTCCCGACCTGCCTTTCTGGATCACTGAAATGGGGGCCTATTCTGGCGACCCATTGGATTTCGGCCCACTTATCTTTCCTTATCAGAGCGAGCAACAGCAGGCCGCAGATTACGTGAAACGGTACATCCATCCGCTCTCGTTTGGGGTGGGTAAGGTATTTTGTGCCTTTGGGCTCGTGGAGGGTTTCAAGCATGACAACGGCTATTTCGACCACACCGGCTTGATATATGACGGGCTGGATTCGGATGATCTTGGATTGGGCTGCAAAAAACTTGGCTACTTTGCCTACAAGAAGATGACCGAAACGCTCGAAGGCGCGAACTGGGACAGTACGCAAGTAATTGCTACAGGTGTCTCCGATGTCTACGCATATCGGTTTGTCAGAAACGACAGTTCGATTTTCGTCGCCTGGTGGGACTATTTCAACGATCCAGGCTATATTGCAGGCGACAGCATCCAGTTCACACTATCGGGCCTGAACTTCGATACAGCATTGATTACAGATGCTGTGCCATATGATACTTTCGCTACGTCGTTCGTCACAATAGAGCGTCCTGTGATCGCCACATCCGTCATTGTAGCGCTCAAAGAGATCCCCGTGTACGTCAAAGCAGCCGCGACCGACAACTCGTGCTGCATCGGTACACGAGGCGACATCAATGGCGACGGCAACGACCTCGATATCGTCGATCTCACGACGGTCGTAGACTATTTGTTTGGCGTCACTCCGATAATCCCATGCGCGGAAGAATCGGATGTAAATGGTGATGGCAGTGGACTGCCTGATATCGTCGACCTTACGTTCATTGTCGACTGGCTCTTCGGTGTCGCACCGACTCTGGCGCCATGTCCGTGATCGACCTATTCTTGTGGGCGGCAGACACTGCGGGACTTTATCATGAAACAGTACTGGCCGGGAAGTGTGCCGCCCTCAGACTTCGGCACTGACATGATAGACGGTATCTCTGGCAGTTCTGCAAACGAAGTTTTTCAACATTCCCGACCGTGAGAACGCAAAAGCGATTGCCTTGTCTGCCCGGCCGCATATATTCAGCCCAGCCGTATGAATCGATTGTTGCAAAATCTCAATGCCGAGCAGTACGAGGCGGTCTCTACCACCAACGGCCCGTTACTGGTGATCGCCGGAGCAGGCTCGGGGAAAACCCGGGTGCTGACCCGGCGCGTTGCCTATATCCTGACCGAGCAACTTGCCAAACCATACCAGCTACTGGCTGTGACCTTCACCAACAAAGCCGCCGGCGAAATGAGAGAGCGGGTTGCCTCGTTGTTAGGTGGTGATATCCCGTCACTATCGGTATCGACCTTCCATTCCTTCTGCGCACGATTCCTGCGCTCGGAGGCATCTGTCCTCGGGTACGAGCAGTCATTCACTATTTTTGATGCTGCCGACAGCGAGACACTGGTAAAGAATTGTATCAAGGACTTAAACCTCTCGACCAGCCAGTTCACACCGAAAGCTCAACTCGGAAAAATCTCCAGTGCAAAGAACAGGATGATCAGTGTCGATCAATTTGATGGGGCGGCGGCTGGCTATTTCGAACAGAGCACAGCGAAAATCTACCGCTTGTATCAGACCCGAATCCGCCAGTGCAGCGCAATGGATTTTGACGATTTGCTGTTCAACAGCGTTATACTGCTGCGCGATCACGAGGTGATTGGTGAAAAATACCGACAGCGATTCAAATTCATTATGGTCGACGAATACCAGGACACTAACCATGTTCAGTATTTGCTACTTAAACATCTGGTTGGCGAACACAAGAATCTGTGCGTGGTGGGCGACGAGGACCAGTCGATTTACGGT
The DNA here is from genome assembly GCA_046754125.1 of Candidatus Zixiibacteriota bacterium. Taxonomy (GTDB): domain Bacteria; phylum Zixibacteria; class MSB-5A5; order GN15; family FEB-12; genus JBHHVC01. The sequence goes on along the minus strand of JBHHVC010000006.1, from coordinate 25,131 downwards.
TGGCGCGGCGCTGATATTGAAAACATACTCAACTTCGAGCGGGACTATCCCGGCGCAAAGGTGATCAAGCTCGAACAGAACTATCGCTCGACAGAGATAATTCTCAAGGCCGCTTCGGCGGTGATCGACAACAACGCCGCTCGAAAAGGGAAAACGCTTCGCTCTACCCGTGATGGCGGGGAGTTAATCAAACTACTGCTCGTCGATTCGGCTGATCAGGAAGCTCGGGGAGTGATCGACCGCGTCAACGAAGATCGTTCGCATACGCCCCTCTCTGAAACAGTCGTGCTTTATCGAACTAACGCCCAATCGCGCACATTTGAAGAACAGATGCGGATGCACAGCATCCCCTACCAGATCATTGGTGGCATTTCCTTCTACCAGCGCAAAGAGATCAAGGATTTGATGGCGTATCTCAAGCTGATTGCCAATACGCGCGACGACGTGTCCTTCCAACGTGTGGTGAACTATCCAAAGCGGGGCATCGGCAACAAGTCATTATCTGACATAGCAACCCTGGCCTCAAGTGAGGGCAGGTCCATGTACGAAATTGCAGTGTCGGCCGATGAACGAAATCAATTGGGGCGCTCGGCAAAGCGGCTGTTACCTTTTGTAGAACTTGTGGAGAGGTTTCGCGTCAAGGCGGAAACAACCCCGATTGACTTGCTCGCGCAGGAGTTGGTTGACGATCTGGCCCTAATCGAGGCCCTGCGATCCGAGGACGAAATCACCGGTCAGACTCGAATAGAAAACGTCGAAGCCCTGATCGAGGGAATGGCCGAGTATGCAAGGCGCAACGCCGATGCTAACCTTGTTCAGTACCTGGCTGATATTTCATTGTTTACAAATATAGATAATTATGATGCCAATGACGCCAAAGTCACGTTGATGACACTGCACAGCGCAAAAGGACTGGAGTTTGACACCGTGTTCATCGCCGGACTCGAGGAGGGGCTATTCCCTATGAATAACGCCATCTCTGAGCCGATGAAGCTCGAAGAGGAGCGACGATTATTCTATGTCGGCACGACTCGTGCACGAAAGCGTCTGTACCTTTCGTCGGCGACAACCCGTTTTCGCTTTGGCGAGGTTGAGTCTATCCCCTCTCGTTTCCTCAAAGAGATTCCCGATGAACTGGTCGAGCGGATCGACCTACGCACGCGCCGCCATTATGAGTACGGGACGCGCTTCACAAAGCCCTCGCTAACCGGGTCGGTACAAAAAAAGGAAGCCGTTGTGCAACCGACTGGTGTGCACTATGACTTTGAGGACAGCGAAATCATGCGCGTAGGACGGATCATTGCTCATCCCACCTTTGGGCGCGGGAAGATAGTCGCAGTTGACGGTTTCGGAGAGTCGCTGCGCTTGGACATCATGTTTACCGGCGTCGGCATGAAAAAGATCATGGCCAAATACGCACGGCTGAAAGTCGTAGGATAACAAGCTCGACAGACCTCCAGCCAACCCCATCATAACAATTGGTCAGTCCTGCCCTATAACGGGTAGTAGAGGACTAAAACCCTGTCCTACAACGCCATCAACCGCTAATCTTGGTGGTCAGGAAGTCAATTATCTCCGCTGTCTTCATTCGAGTCTGATCCATCGTGTCCCTGTCCCGCAGCGTCATGGTGTCGTCCTCAAGTGACTGTCCGTCAACCGTAATGCAGAAAGGCGTGCCTGCTTCATCCATACGCGCGTAACGTCGACCAACGGCGCCCGATAGATCATAAAACACTTTGAATTGCTTCTTGAGGTCGGCATACACTTTCTCAGCATATTCCGGCATACCGTCCTTTTTCACTAGCGGAAATACGGCCGCCTTAATCGGCGCTATTTGTGGAGATAGCCTCATAAAGACGCGCTTCTCTCCCTTGATCTCGACTTCGTCATATGCGTCAACCAGCAGAGTCAAAAGGGTGCGATCGCATCCGGCCGATGTTTCGATGATAAATGGCACGAACTTCTCTTTGTAGCGGTCATCCATGTAGCGCAGGTCCTTTTTTGTCGCATCCATGTGCCGGGTTAGATCGAAATCGGTGCGGTTGTGCACACCTTCGAGTTCCTGCCAGCCAAAGGGATACTCGTATTCAATATCGTAGGCCGCCTTTGCGTAGTGGGCTAGTTCGTCAGGGCCGTGTTCGTGCCATCGCAGCTTCTCCATGTTCACGCCCAGAGATCGGTACCACTCCCACCGCGCTGTACGCCAGTATTCAAACCACTTTTCATCGTCGTCAGGATGCACGAAGTATTGCATCTCCATCTGTTCAAACTCCCGGGTGCGAAAAATAAAGTTGCCGGGAGTAATCTCATTTCGGAACGCTTTACCGATCTGGGCGATGCCAAAAGGAATCTTCTGGCGGGAGGAGTTTTTCACGTTCAGAAAATTGACATATATCCCCTGTGCTGTTTCCGGACGCATGTAGATTGTATTGGTTACGTCCTCAACCGGTCCCATAAAAGTTTTGAACATCAGGTTGAATTGACGAATGTCGGTCAGTTCCCCGCCACACTCGAGCGGAGACTTGGAAGGCTTGAGCGGGCAGACCGACTCGGCCAGTTTGTCGGCGCGAAAACGGGCTTTGCATTTCTTGCAATCGACCATAGGGTCGTTGAATTCCGCAACGTGCCCCGAGGTATGCCAGACCTGTGGATGCATCAGGATGGAGGCATCGAGTCCCTCGATATCGTCACGCCGGTTGGTCATGGCATCCCACCAGAATGTCTTGAGATTTCGTTTGAGTTCAGCGCCCAGTGGACCATAGTCCCAGCAGGAAGCCAGCCCGCCATAGATTTCAGACGACGGGAAGACAAAGCCACGCCTCTTGCACAGCGATACAATTCGGTCCATCAGATCATTTGTGTTTTTCTTTGCCACCATTGCTCTTTTCTATCCGTTCAGTTGACTGTTTTTCAGCTTTTCCAGGAACTCGAGCGATTTTAGCTTGCCAGATATTCCTGACAGATAACTCACAAACCGCCCCAAGCATTCGAGGACCAGCGTCGTCTCGCTGTACCGTATCGGTACGGCAGGCGCCTCCTTTAGCGACGCCCCCTGCAGAGACTGCATAGCCACCAGCCCGTCTCCGGAAAGCGGAATATAGTATCCTCCCGGCGTCTGGCAAGAGCTACAAATAAGCGCTCCGCGATCTGGCGACAGCGCGAAATCATCGGTCATACTGCCGGCCGGCTGCCGGCTGCATTCAACGCAGTTCCCAAGCGAGGGGTGGTATCCGAGTTGGGTTAGTACCCGCAAAAAGAACGCGATGAACAGTTGTGGAAGGCCGTCCTTTGCGGCTGAGGACAGGCATCCAATATAGGTACAAAAGTAGCGATACGTGTCGGGATGGGCGTCATGCTCCGGCAAAAGCGAGTAAAGGAGCTCGCAGGCGGCGGAACCGTAGGCCAGACGGCCAAGTCCACCGTCGCCACCGAGATCAAACAGCTGAATGACCGCCGCGTCCTTGATGTAACCAGTTGATTCTCGTCTGCCAGTGTAAAAGGTCAGTTCCATTCTGGCAAACTGCAACAACCGACCTCGTTTCGACGATAGCTGCCGTCCCCCTTTGTCGATCAGGGCGAGTTTGCCATGTCGTTCCGTGAAGAAAACAACCGTTCGGGATGACTCCGACCAGTTGAACGCCTTCAGAAGAATTGCCTCCGACTTTTCAAGCGCCATCGCTGCTACTGGCCCTGGTCGCGATAAATTGTCTCGCCGGGATAGACCATACGGTATCTGGTCCGTGCTATTCTTTCGATATATCGAAGGTCCGTCCTGAGCCTGCGGCGAATCTCTAAGGCATCGACCAACTCAATAACGAGTTGGCGATTTGCATCTTGATATGTGTTCTTCTGCAACTCAAGGTTAATTATCCGGGGAATCCCGTAGGCACCGCTCATAGATGAATAGGCAAGCATGATCCCGACAGACCAGAAACCGATGCGCAGCACTCGCCGTCGCAGACGCTGATCGGTCCCGGATATCCGCTTCATGAGATTTTCAGACAGCGGGCCCAGCAGTGAGCGAGTTTGTTTGACACGACGCGGCATGTAATCAGTATCCCGCAGAACCGGCATGTCTGCAAGCTTTAACTAGGTCCCCGGTTAGCGAATAACGTGGTTACTTGTGCAAAACAGGGGCAACCGGAAAATACGCGCCATTTCTCAGTTTGCGGCTGTATCGTCCGATACTGTTACAATGCAGACAGTTCTGGATAACCGGGAGGCATCAGGCGGGGAATACCCAGAACCCCGCCCGTTGATACCCACCTGTAACCGGGAGTTTACTGCCGGGAGGCCATTTGATGGATAGGCGTCGGCTCGATGAAATCCTGATCAATGAGGGGCTGGTGACCGAGAGCCAGGTCAAGCAGGTTCTGGCTCTTCAGAAAACGCAGGGTGGGCGATTCGGATCGCACCTTTTGTACCAGGGACACATCGATGAGCCCGGATTGGTCAGGGCACTGGCCACTCAAATGGGAAGCGAAGGCGTTGTGCTGTCAGGCCTTGTTATCCCCCGTACGATCATAAACTGTCTTCCCGCCCGGGTTGCTGTCGCCCGAAAGATAATTCCGTTCGAATACGACGCCGAGAACAACATTCTCAAGGTCGCCTGCGAGAACCCGAACTCACGCGACCTGCTTGCTGAATTAAACTTCGTGGTCACTGACAAGAGTGTGCTGCTGTACGTCGCCGCCGAATTAGCTCTCAATACCGCCATAGCTCGCTACTACCTCGGTCGCGAGACTCCGCCGGGCGTAAAGTTCATGCTTGAAATCCCGGGCGAAGACCCGGTAGCCACTGTAATTGAAGAGGCTGCCGATGAAGACCCGCCGGTCGGCCAGCCCCGGGGTTCGGTTTTGCTTGTGACCGATGACATCGGGTCTGCCCATCGCCTGCAGTCGATATTGAGTGCCGAGTGCTACAAGGTTACTACTGTGGATTCCGCCGACGACGCGATCGACATGATCGGCGACAGCCGATTCCACAGTGTCTTCATCCGGGATACTGTATCGGGCGACTACATCGATCTGATCGACCGGTTGCGAAAAGCCGCGCCGAGTACTCGTGTTCGTTACTATGAGTCAGCCGCCTCATTGCTTCTGGAAACTGGCTTTGACGCAACCGGAGGAGAGCTCCTGCTTCAGAATCTGGAACTCTTCACCTCCATGCTGGCCCGCCACGAGAGCGGCGAGGGTAACCACAGCGGACGTGTTGGCCGCTACGCCGATCGCTTGTGCCGCAGACTGGATCTCCCCGCAAAGGAGCGCGTTCAGATAATCTGCGCAGCCTATATACACAACCTGTCGCGCTTCTACTACCCTTCCGAGGACGAACGAAACTACCGCGAGGAAATCGACCTGACCGTCAAACTTCTGAAAACAGTCAACTATCCTCCGGTCGTGGTCGGGATGTTGCGCTGTATGTACAAGAACCTCAAGGGCCGTTTCAATCAGCGGTTGCCTATCGAGAACCTCGGAGGCAATATCATCACCATTGTCGATCTGTTTTGCGACCACATTCCAGCCGACTTTCAGTTGTCGCTGGACAGATTTCAACTTGTCGAAACGAAGATTCGAGGGTTGATCGGCAAGCTGTTTCTTACTGAGGTCGCTGAAGCGTTCATTGAGATGGTCCACAACGAGATGCTTGACACACCGCCGCCTGTTCGCGGATGCCAGCTATTGATTCGCTCCGATAATAGCGGCTTTGGGGAACTGCTGGAAGATCGGCTCACTAAGGAGCACTTCCGTATCATCGTTGAATCCGACACTGAGCGTTTTTGCCAGTTGTATCGCAGGTCACAGCCGGACATTATCCTGCTGGTCGCCCAGGCCAATCCGCCCGAAGCTGCAAAGCTGGTGCGAGAAATGTCAGAGCGCGGTGTTCAATTTGACCGCGTACCGACTCTGATCCTTACCGACTTTTCGTCCACTTCGAAACTTACCGGACTGCTCAGACAGGGCATTGAGGATATCATAGCCTGTACCGATAATTTCGACTTCCTCGTCACGAAGCTCAAGAGGGTTTACGAGCGGTTAAGCGAGCGAACAGACAATTCAGGCACTTCTGGCACCAGAGGGACACTGGCCGACATGAACCTGATAGATCTCCTGCAGGCGCTGGGGCCAAGTCGCAAGACGCTACGCCTGAGTGTCACGAGAGCATCGGCCCCGTCTTTGACACTGACCATTCACATGCATCTGGGACAGGCAATTCACGCCGAACTTGGGGATCTGGCCGGCGCAGGGGCAATCTATGAGGCAATCACCTGGTCTGAAGGCACTTGGGCTATGCAGTCGCTCGACGAGGATTCACTGCCAGAGCCAAATGTGCATCTGAGCAATGAGTCTATCCTGATGGAAGGCTGTCGCCTGATGGATGAACGAACGCGCACAGGCGAGCTGCCGATCCAGTCCTGAACTGCGTTTCTCAATGACCCCCGCATTTACTTCGGGCGGGAGGCTCGCATCAGATACGCCAGTTTTGAGCGCTGGCGGCTTCGAATCGTTGCGGGCACTTTCGAGTAATATGAGGCAGTTCGCCGTGCAACCGAGTGAGCCTCGGCAGCCTCCTTCAGTTTCTCTCGACACCGGTAGAGGTTGTAGTCGCACTCGATCAGGTTGAAGTAATTCCCCGGAACCAATTGAAGACGCTCTCGAAGAGTTGCATACACAACAGCCGCGTCGGCATACTGATTCGACTTGACATATGCTTCTCCTAACGGCCATAACATCGCCTTGCCATGCGGGAATTCTCGCAGCAGATCGCGACAGAGAGCTATCACTGAATCGTATTGTTTGCGGTCGAGCCAGACGGAAGCTAGAGCGCTTCGTGCAGGCTGCCTGGAAAATATGGATGAATCAGCGGCGAAATATAGCTCACGAATACCTCGGTCGCGATCATTCTTGAACAGGCCGATACTGCGGAGCAAGCCGGCCTTCGCCGATTTCCAGTAGTGATACAATCCCAAGCCCAAATACAAATCGTAGAAACTGCTATCGATGTGCAAGGCCCTTTCATAATCCCCTCTGGCTTGCATGGCCAGCCTGATGGCGCCAACGGTCGATCCAAATCGAGCCTGCCACAGTGACCGGTACATTTTTGTGTGTCCCACCACCAGCAGTGACCAGACATCAAGACTGTCACGTTGCAGAGATTGCAGGGATAGCGTTTCAGCCTTGTCAAGGGTTCGCTCAAATTGCACAGGATAGAGATTCTCCTCGCGATCAACCATTTCGGTCATCATTGTGATTCCCCGAAAAAGATGCCCGGTAGCGCAAGACGAATCCTGGTTGATCATAGTCGTGCAGATCGAATCAGCCCGGCAGAATTGATCGTTCATGAGATGGTCCTGCAATTGGTTTAGCAGGCGAATCTCTGCGCTGTCGAGGTATTGCGATATCGCGACCGGCGACAGACAGGCCACCAAGGAGCAGACTATGAGAGTGCGCACGAATAGCGCAACAAGGGAGGACCGTACAGGGTACGCTCTAAGGCCGAGCAGTCCTCGGCTGTACCGTTTGGCGAGTTTCACCTTCAAACAAAAACCGGAGGCCATAAGCACTCCGGCAAGATATTTCGGATCGACAGTCGGGCAAGATTAAACTGGTCGCATCAGATCGGACCCCGCTGGAGATCGAATTCAAGCAGACTGAGTTCATGATTGACAGATGCCGTCACTACCACTACGTCACCGACACGATGATACACAAGTTGACAGCCGCGACAGTGGTGACTGAAATACTCAACATGGCTCTTTTCAGTACGAGTTTCACTCAGATCGTCGGGAATGGCAAACCGGTCGGCTGGAGCTACAAACACTGAAACGACTTCATCTTTGTCGGTATAGAAAAACTGTCCAATATCCACACCGTCAACCACGACTTGCCGGCCACCGGCCAGTGTGAACTCGGCTACTCTGGCGTTGGGTCGGTAGCCGAAGTGATCAGCGGCCCACGAACTTATACCGGTGGCTACTGCAGGATCGCTCCAGGTATCAATGTGATCGAGCACGGCGTGATGAGCATCTTCGAACGGCGCGTAGGTCGAGTGATGACGATAGAGGTCCGTGCTCAGAAATGTCGCGCCTACCACTACTACGACAGCCGCCGCTGCGACCAGCGACATTGTAGTCCAGCGAAAAGGAATTGCCTTACCGCCGGACCCGGACTCGCCAGCGTCTATTTGATCGAGTTTGGAGCGGACCCTAATGCGAAGATCTTCCAGGCGAACATCGCTGGATGAGTCGCCGTCGAGCTTCGATTTGATAAAGCTATCCATCTCGCGCTCGATGCGATAAAGTGAAAAACAGTGTCGACACTTGTCCAAGTGTGCCCGGACCTGATTGGCGTCTACTTCTGAGGCTTCTTTATCAATTATTTCATATAGTAAGTTCAGTGCTTCTTGACAGTTCATAGCTGCGCGTCCTTGATGTACCCATTCTTGATCGCATAATCCAAGAGTTTCTTCTGTAGCAGCTTTCGTCCGCGATGTAATCTCGATTTAACCGTTCCCAATTGAAGGTCTGCAATGTCGGCGATCTCCTGGTACGAAAATCCCTCCAAAAAGGAGAGAACAACAACTAGCCTGAAATCATCCGGTAGTTCCTCAATCGCTTTCTTTACATCATCGTCGAAAACTTTGGCAAATAATTGCTTTTCGGGATTGTCCGTTTCGGGGGTCGAGGCCAACTGGCCATACAGGAAACTGTCGTCTATATCATCAACATTGACCGACATCGGAGAACGAGACTTCGAGCGGTAGTCGTTGATAAAGATGTTCGTCATAATCTTGAACATCCATGCCCGACAGTTTGATCCCGATTCAAACTTGTCCCAAAAGCGATAAGCCTTTACATAAGCCTCCTGAACCAGATCCTCCGAATCGGACTGATTCTTTGTCATTCGCAAGGCCGTACGAAGTAGCGCGTCCATATGAGGCAACGCTTCGGTCTCGAACTCGCGCCGTTTTTGCTCTCGCGCCTTACCGTCGTTCATTTGGATTGCTCCCAACACCATTGGACGGCCAAGGCAACCTGATTTGTATCTGTCTAAACAGATTCACGCCTAATATAGTTCCCTTGCCAACGACTTTTTCCTTGTCGAAAGTGACTGTTGGTCAGCATGTTACAGCGACAAACCGATCCTGTCTTTCTGTGCGTTTCCTGCACAGTGAAATGAAGATAGTGCCATTTGGGAAATTGATCAAGCTATTTTGGGGCAGGCATTGGTTGACGTAGCCTTGTGGCGCATACCGGGTTGGCCTTTTTTTGTTCCAGTGATAGAGAGGGTTGAAGGCAATTGGAGCTTGTCCCGTGACGTTTCCTGAGATCGAATTTGGGCTCGGTAAGATACGTTTCAGAATTGGACAATGCCGCCGACAAGCTCTGTCCGCCCCGCAAGCAGTATCATCGATTCATGTACGCAGCCAGCCTGTCCCTGAAGGCGGGGCGACCAATATCAGATTCGAGAGCACCGTTGTAGACAATCGATATCTTATGGGTTTCCTCGCTAACCACAATGACAACGGCATCGGAGACTTCGGTAACACCGATTGCCGCCTTGTGCCGCATCCCGTACAGCTTGCGATAGCGCGGATTGACTGTAAGGGGAAGTGAGGTTGACGCAGCAACAACGTAATCGCCTGAAATGATAACCGCGCCGTCATGCAACGGAGTATATGGTGTAAAAAGTGTCACCAGTAATTCCCACGACACTTCCGAATGCAGCTCCTTGCCTGTCTCTGCGAAATTTCGCAGGCCAGTATCGCGCTCAATTACAATCAGCGATCCGTAGCCCAACTCGGACAAACGCAACACTGCTCGGGCTACCTCCTCAACGGCACGTTTGCCTTCAAGCCGCACAAACTTCCGCAGCATCCGGCTCTGACCAAACTGAGCCAGTATGCCACGCAGCTCCGGTTGAAATACTATCACCAGTACGATCAAGCCAAACGTGGCAAGATTGGAAAACAGCCAGCTCAGCGCCTCCAGTTGAAACCAGTAGGCAACAAAAGCAACTCCGGCGATTGAAAACAAGCCAAGTATGATCTGCGCCGACCGCGTTCCTTTCATCAGCTTCAGCACCTGATAAAAAATGAACGAGACGATAATGATATCGACAGTATCTTTCAGACCCAGTTGAATGAAATCAAATGAAAGAATTGTCATAATACGCTGCCGATCGCCTCAAACAGTTTGAGCGCCTCTACGGTATCTGCTACATCGTGAACGCGCACAATGGACGCTCCCCTGCTGACAGAAAGTATTGCCGAGGCAATCGACCCGCCCAAGCGACGTGTTGATTGGGTGTCGCGATCATGCACCATCCCTATGAACGACTTGCGAGATGATCCAACCAACAACGGCAAACCAAACTCGGTCAACCGCCTCAAACCGCTCAGAATCTCCAGATTATCGCCAAGCCTCTTTCCGAACCCGATCCCCGGATCAAGTATCAATGCGGATCGCTCGATTCCGTTGCCAACACAATACTCAATCCGTTCAACGAAGAAAGAGACGATCTCGCCGATGCAGTCCGTATAAGTCGGATTCGCTTGCATGTCACGGGGTGTCCCCTGCATATGCATGAGCACTACCGGAGCTTTTGCCCGGGAAACCACACTTGCCATAAGTTGATCGAAACGAAGTGCTGAAATGTCGTTTACTATGTCTGCTCCCGATTGAATAGCTCTATTCGCCACTTCTGACTTGGTAGTATCAACGGAGATCGGAATATCGCTTTGAAGTCGGATACCTTCGATCACCGGAATAACCCGCGCCAACTCCTCAGCGCAATCAACTGGTTCGGCTCCGGGACGGGTCGATTCGCCGCCAATATCGATGATATGCGCGCCGTCGGCCTCCATCTTAAGAGCATAGTAAATAGCAGCTTCGTGCGAAGAGTGCTGTCCACCGTCCGAAAAGGAATCGGGTGTAACATTGAGAATACCCATCACCAGCGGATGCGACAGGGGGAGTTGTCGGCCGTGGACCATCCTGATCGCCGGCTCGGTTTCTTCGCGTCTGGTAAGTATCTCTTTTTTCATTGGTCGCCTTATTCATTTAACAAGACGACGGGGGGAAAATCAAGATGCAATATAGCAGGAAAAGCGGCCTACAGATAAACGCGTCACCCGTTGACCGGCCGGGCAGTCTTCCCTCACCGAGAGGGTTATTCGTTTAAGGATGCCTGTGGGGCCATCAAGATTCCGGCGTTGGGACCGGCCTCTCAACCTCTTCAGCCTCGCCCGGGGTTCGACCTATGATAACGTCTACTTCGTCTCCGTCAATCACTTCCCGTTCCAGCAGAGCCTTGCCGAGAAGGTGAAGCTGCTCAGTATTGTCCCGGCAGATGGTCATGGCTGTCTCCTGAGCTCTATCGATCAAGGCCCGAACCTCGGAGTCAATCTCGATCGCTGTCGCTTCCGAAAAGTCCTTGTGCTGTTGGATTTCCCGGCCCAGGAATAAATGCTCTTCCGTCCGGCCAACCGTGACAGGACCCAGCTTGTCGGACATACCCCAGTTGCAGACCATTTTCCTGGCCAGCTTGGTGGCTCGCTCCAGATCGTTACCTGCCCCGGTTGTCATATGATCGAATACCACTATCTCAGCAACTCGCCCACCCAGGAGACAGGCCAGCACGGTTTCAAGGTACTCTTTTGAGTGAGTATGTCGCTCATCGACAGGCAGATAGTGAGTCAGGCCGAGAGCCATGCCGCGCGGAATGATAGTAACCTTGTGAATTGGATCGGCCTTGGGCAAGAACTTTGCAACCAAGGCATGGCCTGCTTCATGGTAAGCAGTTATACGTTTTTCTTCATCTGAGATCACCAGCGACCTGCGCGCGGTCCCCATCATTACCTTGTCTTTTGCTTCCTCAAAGTCTTCCATGCACACCGATTCATGATCACGGCGGGCAGCAAGCAGTGCTGCTTCGTTGACCATATTAGCCAGATCAGCTCCTGTCATGCCCGGCGTACCTCGTGCCAGAACCGACAAGTCAACATTGTCTGAGAGCTTTATCTTGCGGGCATGAACATTCAGAATACCCTCGCGACCCTTTACATCCGGAGTCGCGACAACTATTTGCCTGTCAAAACGTCCGGGGCGAAGCAGTGCCGGATCGAGTACATCGGGACGATTGGTTGCAGCGATCAGAATAACGCCCTCGCTTGATTCGAACCCGTCCATCTCCACCAGCAATTGGTTTAACGTCTGTTCTCGTTCATCATGACCGCCCCCAAGACCGGCGCCGCGATGCCGACCTACGGCATCGATTTCATCGATGAATATGATACAGGGCGCATTCTTCTTACCTTGTTCAAAGAGATCGCGTACCCTGCTGGCCCCTACGCCAACAAACATTTCAACAAAGTCCGAGCCGGACATCGAAAAGAACGGCACTTCAGCTTCGCCGGCAACAGCCCGTGCCAGAAGAGTCTTGCCCGTTCCGGGAGGACCCAAGAGAAGAGCGCCTTTGGGTATCTTGCCACCCAGCTTCTGAAACTTACCCGGTTCCTTCAGGAACTCTATTATTTCGCACAACTCTTCTTTTGCTTCGAGAGCCCCGGCAACGTCGCTAAATGTCACTTTGGGGTGCTCGTCTGTGAGTAGCTTGGCCTTACTTTTTCCAAATGAAAACAAGCCCTTAGGACCGCCACCTGACTGCATTTGCCGGATGAAAAATAACCAGATCAGCACCAGAATAACCCCGGGAGCTGCCGCGACCAGGTATGAGAAGAAATCCGGTCCCTCGATTTTGGCGACTATCTTGACGCCTTTATCCTCAAGCTTGTTCACCAGATCGTAGTTGATATCCGGGAATGGAATCATCGTCTTGAACCGCGAGAAACTGGCAGTCGTATTAGTCGACGGGAAAGTGCGGTCGGTAAAGGTCACTTCAGAAATATTGTCCGCATCTATTTCATGTAGAAACTCCGAATATGTGATTTCGGCAGTTTCCGGATTCAGTCCCGACCAGTAGGTCCAGGCAATAAAGCATATCAGCAGCAGGGCCATCCAGAATACCATAGAGCGGCCCTGTCCGCGCCAACCCAACGGCGTATTCTGTTTTTCCCCTCTATCAGGAGGCGTCGGCCTTCCCTTGTTTTGGCGATCACTCATTTCTAAATCCGTTCCTTCAGCATTGTCAACGCTCTTATACTCGCCGAGTGCTGCAAGTATTCACATCGATTCAGCCGTATTGTTGTCAACGGTCGTCCACCATCCGACCGATAAACGGCAGGTTTCGGTAAAGTTGCGTGTTGTCAAGACCGTATCCGATGACAAACTCGTTACCAATAGAGAAACCCTTATACTTGATTGTCAGTTCCTCGCGATGACTTGACGGTTTATCCAGCATCGTGGCTACTTCGATCGAGGCTGGCTCCATCTTCTCAATTCGGCTTATGAGCGAACGGACCGTTCGTCCGCTGTCCACTATTCCATCGACCAGAAGCACATGTCGGTCCTTCAGTGGTATTGAAGATTGTCCACTTATAAGTATATTTTCGTCCTGAACAACTCCATTGCGGTAGGATGCAGCCGAAATAAACTCCAGCTCCATCGGGATATTGATATTTCGCATCAGGTCAGAAAGAAACATGATGCACCCTTTCAAAACTCCTATCAGAACTGGAGTCTTTCCACAATAATCTCCAGATATTTGCTGACCCAACTGCTCTATGCGACGCCCGATCTTCTGCTGATCCATCAGCATATCAAACGGCTTAAGCCTTACGGCGTCTGATTTTACGGCATTCAAGTCTGACAACCTCTCTAGTTGAGTTAACGATTTTTACTCTATCGGCAATCTCATAACCAACCAGCCAAACTGGCCCACTGTGGTCACACGCGACCGGAATTTCATCCCTGTACACGATCGGAACTTTACGATCGCTCAGATACTCTCCAATCTTCTTCTCGCCGTCAAGGCCCAAAGGTCGAAAACGATCTCCGCGGCGAACATTTCGCACTACTAGTGCACCGTCAATCGCAGAAGCGTCGAGCATAACGGCCATAGACCTGCGCTCCTTTTCAACACTGCCGCCACCATAAGGCACTCCGCGCCGGCAGCGGATACTCAAGCCGAGCGGCTCGACACAACAGGTATCGCCAAAACCCAGCTTTTCAAAGTAGGAGATTCTGGTCGTTTGATGAACGACCATATGATCTCCCAACACTCGAGCACTCATACCGCCCGGCAACGAGAGGGCTGTCGACCTTCCTAGTGCGAGCTTCTCCAACCGATCGACAACCACTTTATCCGGCGGCGACATGCCCCCAGAACATCGTGTCACACAATGCCTTAGCACTCTACGCCTTAGCCATATATCATACACTGAAAAACGAATCAAATCAAGCTCTATTTTCCCACCCAGTGAAAGGCTCACCGATTGCTTGAGAGCTCTTGCTGTTACATCCGCAAGAAACCGATTCTCAGCCGAGGCAGTCTCGGCGAGGTTGAGCAGGGCTTTGTCCACCGCCGGGTTTATCTGCCTGCGAATCAAGGGAAGCAGTTTTTTACGGATGCGATTTCTAGTGAACCGAGAATCGTTGTTGGATCGGTCCCTACAGCATGCAAGCCGGTGCCTTTTGAGGTAGGTCTCGATTTGAGAGCGGTCAATCTCGAGCAGCGGCCGAATGATCCGACCCCTGATAATTGGAATACTACCCAGCCCGGCGATGCCTGTGCCGCGCAGAACACGAAACAGGACAGTTTCCACTTGATCGTCCTGATGGTGCCCGAGGGCAATTCGGTCAAAACCGTGCTCATCGGCCAGCATCTCAAAAGTTCGGTAGCGGAAGTTCCGCCCTGTTTCCTCGAGCCCGTGTTTCTCCCGCTTTGCCAGAGAGGGAATGTTTTCGCTCACAATGAACAACTCAACTGAGAGCTTCTCGCAAAGCCGCTGGCAAAACTGCTCCTCTCGTCTGGCCGCACGGGGGCGAATCTGATGATTAACATAAACAGCGGCGAGGCTCAATTTCATCGAACGTCTCAGCCGACTCAAGACGTGTAACAAGGCAACCGAATCCGGCCCGCCGGACAGGGCGACCAAGATAGAGTCGCCCGACGAAAGAAGAGCGTGACTGACTATGCTACGACGAATTGTTTCAATCATCTTGTCAATGAGTGGCAAACAGACTCGGATGTCGAGCCAAAAAAGAGAAGACGGCAAACAGATAATTGAGTTTACATTTCGGGACGAGGATCATGGCGTTCTCGCTGCGGTCCGTTAGCCGAAGATCTTGCCTACCAACATCGACAGGTCAACGATGTCTATCGTACCATTCCCGTCGATATCCGCAGCCTCAGGCACCGGCGGCAGAGGTGCACCGGCAAACAAGTAGTCTACCAGAATTGTCAGATCAACAACATCGACTGACCCGCTGCCGTCCGCATCTCCCCGCGGCAGACCAATAACAGTCAGAGTGTCGGTCAAAGAAAAATCCCACCTGTTGGCGAATAGCCCCGACACGCTGTACTCGACCTGTGTTGTATCCAACAGGATACCATAGCCAGCCAGAAAATCGTTCTTTGAGACCAGCAGTTCAATCACAGAGCCGATGAACCCGGGGTAGGCCGTCAGCCTGGTCCAGAACGGGGTATTGAGCGAGTCATTGATCCGGATGCTGGCCGCATCGATATCGGCAGCAGTAAAACTACCGGTGAAACTACCTAGCCGGACCGTAATATTGGCCGGTTCCGACTCTGAAACATCTATCGTATCGGGATCGCCGTTAGCATACATCTCCCCACTACAGGCAACAGAACCGAACCCAACCAATAGCCCACACGGATTGTTGGCCGGTGCACACCAGGACTGGGCAGCAATGTCAAATGTGCCGTTGGACGCATCGCAGAACAGAGGATCGCGAGAGAAATTACCGTTGACGCTTTGCTGGCCGGCAATACATCCAACCCAATCGCCGCCGGCGTTTCCGGAAATGTCTGAGCAACTAACGTCAACTGAGGAGTTACTGTCGACACAGTACACGGCCGCACCTAAAGTAGAAAAGGACAAAATGCACCGATCAACCTGGACAGTTGCTCCCCAATCACATGACAGAACACCGCCATTGTCGCCAGCCCAGCTTTCAAAGAATGAGCAGCCAATGATCGAAGGAGAGCCTCCTATGGCATGAACCGCTCCTCCGAATCCATATGCCCATCCACCAGCGTCCCTTGCTGTGCTCCGCTCAAAAAGATTGTCTTCAAGAACTGTAGATGACGATTGAAGGAAGACCCCCCCACCATTACCAAAATGAGCCAGATTACCTGTAAATGTGCAGTTTTCAATTCTGTTTGCCGAATCCGAGGAGTATAACAATGCAATCGCGCCGCCGGATTTTGCCCAGTTATCTACAAACGAACAATTCTGCAACAAAGTTTGCGATCTCACGGTGTAGCCATAAATGGCCCCACCTTTGTTTTCTGCGCGGCTGTGTTCGAACAGACAGTTAGTCAGTCGGGGCCATGCATTAGAGATATACATTGCTCCGCCGAAGCCATAGCTCCAGGTGCCGTAGTCTGTGCCATGACAATAAGTGAACGTACAACTGTCGAATTCTTACTAAGACTCCTCACAGTATACGCCCCCGCCATGCGTGCTGTAGTTGAACTCGAAGAGGCAGTTTGTGAAGTCGGCATCCGAGCGGTACAGATAGACACCGGCCCCCTGTTGATACGTCCCCTCAGTCTTGTTAAGCCTGAACGTGCTGTTGATTACCCGGGGAGATGCCATATAGCAGTACAACCCGCCTCCACGGTCTGCCCAGTTGTTCTCGAACACACACGAACGAATTGTTGGTGAAGTTCCAGTACTGCAATACACTGCGCCACCAATGTCCATGTAGCCGCCGGTAAAAGTAAATCCTTCAAGCACGGACATTGAGTCTTCGCCGTTCTCAAACCTGATTGCTCGTCCCGGAGCCTGAGCGGTACTTTCGCAGTCAATAATGGTTGCGGCTGCACCGTTACGCGAGCGCACAACAATGGCTCTCCCCCAGAACGTAAGATTCTCATTGAATTGATTGACATACACACCGCTCTCGACTATCACCGTGTCGCCATTCTGAGAGGCATTAATCGCACCCTGGATGCTTGGAATGTCGTTCGGCACCGAAATCGTCGAAGCGGATACGCTGGCACCCGCTAATAACACGTAGATCAACCAGAAGAAGATAAAACAAGCTATACGATGATAGCGATCATACAGAAACAGATTAGCCCGCAAAATCCCTCCCTCGAAGATAGCCATGAACATTGTCATACGATGCCACACTATTCGTAGAGTTATGTACCGGTGTTCTAAGTATAACTCAATCCGCCCGGGTGTCAAGGGCACCAGACGAGCCTTCCAGGAAATGGCCATCGGCGGACACTCCGCAGCTACGACCCCGGTACTGACTTACGAACTAGGCAGAGCCGAACACACGTTCTACGAGGCGCATCAGATCTACCACATCTATAGACCCGCTTTCATCCATGTCGACAACGGTCGGATCAGAGGGAGCCCTGCCTCCCTGAAACAGCAGCTCGACAACCAGCGATATGTCTTCGATGTCAACTGAACCATCGAGATTGAAATCGCCGCGCAGCTTGCCGATCACCGCGATCTCGCCAGACACAGTGAATTCGACGCTGTCGGCGAACCGGCCGGTTACTATCACCGGATGAAAGGTCGTGTCATACACAGGTCCCAGGTCCATCATGTAGTAATCGATCAGCGAATACATCCGGCTGACCTTGCCTGCAAACTCGGGATGAGAGTCGAGCAGGTCTGTTGAATCCGGAACAATCGTGCCGTTGATTAGCAACGAGGCCGGATCAATATCCGCAACTATATGCCCGTCAGTGAAATTGCCAAGGAGTGTCTTCGCTGTAATCGGATCAATCGCCTGCATCAAAACAACGGACATCGGGTTCGGCTCAACTAATACCAGCGCCTCGGTCGGCACACAGTCAGTCACGGTAATGGTGAACGAGGTTGAGACTGTATCGCGTCCGTCCGATGAATAGGCCGTAAGAGAATAGAAGCCAGCTTGCGAGAGGTTGGGATCGAACGAAAAAAGAGCCGTTCCGTTGCCGCTATCAAAGAGTTGCATGTTACTGACAAGCGAATCGACCCAGATTGTCAGTGGATCGTTGTCGACATCCAGAGCAGTAATTGTCAACTCAATCCTGTCGCACTCACCAATCGTTATGTCGGCGATAGGAGCAAGCACCGGCGGCGTGTTAACATCTTCGATAACTTCGAGCACAACGGCAACATGTTGAGGTGAGTTACCCGCCTCCGACGCGGTAATAGTTGCAGAGTCGACATAGGTACCGGGGACAAGCCCCGCGATGTCAATCAGCACTGCATACGAGTCGGGAGTGAAGCCAATGTCATGATCAAGAGACATCCATGAGGATGATTCTGACGCCATGATTGTGATCCTTACTCCATCTTGTTCTTCCACCGAAAACAACTGCGAGTCCGGGTTTGCCCCTCCTGCAACAGCAGAAAAACTAAGCGTCGCTGGTGTTACTACAAGAACTTTGGGCGGCGACAATATCAGCGTCACCGGGACCGCAACAGGTGAGTTAGTCGCTGTTTCACCCGTAATAACAATAGTGTCATGATATGACCCGGCCACAAGTCCGGTAATGTCGACCGAAACATCAGCAAAGAGTGGTGCTGCGCCGGTATCGGGTCCCACCGTTAACCAGGCCTGACTGTTGGCAAAAGCCGGAATTAGAACCGATCCGCCACCGTTAGTGATCTCAAGTTGCTGTACGGGCGGATTGAACGCGCCCTCAGTTGCTTCATATGTCAGGGCCGTCGGCGAAACGACAATCAAAGGTGGCGGTTCGTCGACGGTCAGGGAGACAATTAATTGCTGCGGTGAATTGAGCCCGTCATCTGAACTGACGGCGATCGAATCCAGATATGAACCGGCCGCCAGACCTGCAATATCAATACTGACATCTACGACTTGATCGGTCGTTCCAGTGTCCGGAATAGCCGACAGCCACCCGGCACCAGAAGACAACCTGAAACCGATCGGGTCGCCGCCTGAGGAAACAGTAACCGATTGCGTTGAAGGATTGACACCACCTTCGGTCGCTGTAAATGATAGAGAATCTGGAGCAACAGCTAAGTTTGCTCCCACAGGAGCGTCCGGATCGACAATGTGGAGCGGACCTTCCCATACCGGGATGTATCCTGCCGAGTTTACATTGACCAGTTTGAATATAGAGCCAGTGTTGAACTCGAGTGTGTCGATATTGATTTCGTCGGTGTTGACCCAGCTTGATAGTGTAAAGTAGTAGCTTGCCCATAGTCGCCTACCCGAGGCATCCCCCACAACGCCGGGACCAAAAAGACGGGATCCGCCAAAGAGAAATCGCTGATTGGCGTTGGTAACGGCAATATCGCCTGTTTCAAAAAAGAACCGGCCGAAATCGAAACCCGTTTGAGTGACCGGGCTGTCCTTCGCCGAATCCATCTGTATGTTTGGGTTATCCCAACCAAACCCCATTGTGGCAGCTTTTACCACATCGTCGCTGTAGACATACAGATCGAGTTGAACTTGCAGTTGTGCGGGAGAAGCCTGTGGAGCGACCGAAACGACCATAGCGACTGTATCAGGATTCCCAATATCCTGCGCAGTAGTCACACTTGCTATGAACAGGCAGGCAAGTAATGTTAGTGCCAATCCAGCATATCTTCGTATCATATGTCCTCCTGATAGCAGATCATTACTGACAAGTACGATGGCAACGCCCGTGCAGGGATGCGGTTTTGTTGGTTCTGATCCCGTCCCATTGAATAGCCCGGGGATAAAGCAATCATTGTCATATTTCTTGCCACATACAATCAAGATACACACGCCGTGCAAGTCAGCGCTGGAAGTGGTGAGTCAGATATGTACCGCGAACGACCCGACCTACGTATCGTTCCAATTATAGCAGGAAAACGGTGATCGGTCAATCTCTTTGTTGCTCTCGGCAGCGGATTGGATGTCGGGCCTGTATCTGAAATCCAAAAAAATCCAAAAGGCAGGCGGCAGGCCACCGGACGTTTGGCGCCAAGGGGCAGACCGGAGGTCTGCCGCCCACTGGAATCTCGATAGCCGAACTCTATTCCTGCAACATCAGCACGATACCAGTGTGGGTGCAGTCCCAAACAACCAATCGACTATAAAAGTCAGGTCGACGATGTCGGACACCGATCCGTCTCCATTGACATCCGCTTCCGGCGCGCACGGTTGTACACACCCGTTGCCGAACAGAAAGTCCACTACACAGGTCAGGTCTACTATATCGAGGTCGTTGCCGTCTCCATTGACATCGCCACGAGTCCCCACGCAACAGGATTGGCCTGTAACTACAACGGACTCGGAAAACTCAGAAGTGTTGGAGGATTGGTCTCGCGCAGTAGCTGTGACCGAATCTCCTACAGCAACTCCCGTTACCGCTATACTCCAGCTACCCACAGCATCGGGCGCAGTTGAACCCAGATATGTTTCCCCCTCGCCATAACCGGTCGGGTCTAATCGCGCCCTAAAGACTTCCACTGTTGAAAGCTCAGGCGATGGCGTATCCAATGTACCTGTCACTGTGGTCGTGCCTGAGACGTTTGAGGCGCTAAGAATGACAGGGAAATTCATTTCTTCGTTGCCACGAACGTCCAGATCTGATGGATCGTTAGGTGTCACGCCGTCGGACTGAAGATCAATCCCCAATTCTGCGTTGTCGTAGATCGAGTTCTGGCTGATCAAGTTGTGGTCGGCGTTGGTGTTGTCGACACCATCTTCCCACACATATATTCCGTCTTTACCGTTTTCCGCAATCGTATTGTTGGCGATGGTATTGGCATCGGCACACCCCCAGAAGTTGGGGCCGTAGGTACCTATTGCCACTCCGTGCATCGAATTAGGGAGCGGATTCAAGTTGACGTCGAGTCCGATGATGTTCAGTGACACTATATTGTTTACGGTGAGAATGGGCGGACCGAAGCCGATGTTGTTGAAACCCTGAATGCCCACTCCGTCGTAGTCGTTTCCTGAGATGAGATTTTCGTGAACCTGGTTGTCATGGGTACCTTCCACCATGGCGACCCCCTCGTGAAGGTTGCCCAAATCTACTGTGCCGGTCACGTCGGTGCCAATGTAGTTCATCAGCACATGATTCATCCCTACATCCCCCGGGACCATCGGTCCCCAGATTGCCACTCCTTCAGCGTAGTTTGCAGAGATGAGACAGTTCTGAACACGGTTTTCGATTGCTATTCCACCGGGGACATTTTTTATGCGCACACCTGCAAACAATGCCGCAAAGCCGGTGCCGTTACCGACAGGCACGTTTCCCAACCGATCGGTACCGATGAAGCAACACTCGACGACATTAAAGTTGGCTGAAGGACCAAGAGAGCCACCTTCAATCAGTATTCCGTCCATCTGAAAATCGTTGATGACCAAGCCCTGAATCACATTGTTGTCGGAGCCGACCCAGAGACCGGCCGCTGGACCTGCCATGCCTCCGCTGATTTCGATCAGCAGGATAGTCGCCGTCGGGGTTTGTGAGCAGGCTGCGCCACCCGGTTGGGTTGTCCCATCAATCACCACGCCGGCAGGGTCCATCAAGGGTGGCAACGCGGAAAGCGGCATGATGGTATGGGACCCAGGCGGTCCCAGGGCAAAGTCTATCAGGTCGTTGCCCGGATTCGCGTTGGCCGCAATTATTGCGTCTCGAAGACTCCCCGGACCTGCGTCGGCGGTTGTGACTACCGTGAAAGTTGCCGCCGTAAGGGGTACTGGCAGCACTAACACACAAACCGCCAGCCCTATAAACACCCATGCGGTTTTGCTCATAATTCCTCCAATAATCTGGTACGGTTACGAGATATTACCAAAGACAAGCCTGGGGCAACTGGCAATTCACCGATGGGATGTTTGGGCTACGAAGTTTGATCAAGATCGGCGCCACCTGACCACAGGCGCGCTCTATCTGTCCATGACAACCTTGTTGTCGGTAATTATATATAAACCCATCAGTATTATGTCAAGCGAAAAAAGAAGAGGACTCTCAACAGCAATTCAATTGCTCCGTGCCGCTCAACCGTGAGGATATCGGAGAGACATGAGCTAATTCAGAGTCTTGCTGAGTCGTTCAAGTTCGTCGGTCTTGCCGATCAACACTAAGATATCTGTTTCATTCATGACCGTGTCCGGGCCGGGAGTGATTTCCATGGAACGCCCTGCCTGCTTGATCCCAATTATTGTTGCTCCGAAGTCGCTTTTCAGCGTCGAATCCTTCAGCGTTTGGCCGCTGAGCCGACTACCCGATGGTATGACCAGCTCCTCAATCGACAGTCCGCCTTCCCCAAGCGATGTCATTTGCATAAAGTCGACAACGTTCGGTCGCAAAGATGCCATAGCCATGCGAATCCCCCCAAGTACGTGGGGACTGACAACGTGGTCCGCTCCAGCCCGCTTGAGCTTTTTGACACCCTCTTCGTAGTCGGCCCGAGCGATAATGTGCAAACCGGAGTTCATGGACCGGGCAGTGAGAGCGAGATACACGTTTTCCGCTTCGTGCGGCAGGGTCGAGACCAGCGTACTGGCAGATTCGATGCCAGCCTTGCGCAGGATGTCGTCGTCGGTAGCTTGCCCCTGCACGTACAGAATGCTCCCGTTGAATAGATCGTAAATTGCGGCGTTGTCTTTCTCGACCACGACAAACGGGATATTCCTTTTCTTGAATTCCTCTGCCACCTGCCTGCCGACCCGACCAAAGCCGGCGATGATGTGGTGATCGCTTATTTTTCGTAATTTACTTTCCATTTTTCGTCTCCCGATTATCTCTGCGAATTGTCCTTCCAGCACCAGCTCACCAATGACAGCCACAGTGAATCCCATCAGAGCCACGCCGAATAGAATAAGAAAAATGATAAAGACCTTTCCGCCATCATGCATTGGAGCCACTTCCCTGAAACCGACGGTAGACAGGGTTATTACTGTCATATAAAGGGAGTCGAGGAGCGACATGTCCTCTACCAGAATAAAACCAAGTGTACCTCCGCCTATTACCAGCACTGCTGCACCTAGCGCCAAACGCAGTTTCTGGATCGGGGACATACTCATGTCGGACTGATTGGGACGCATATCAGGATGAATGGTAACTGGCTCCAAAACAGCGGCCAACAAAAAACGGCCGCACATGTCGAATCAGGCAAATCGCTTGACCAAGCGTCCGGTAGCCATTAGCCATAACATTACTATGAGCAGTTCACCACCGCAATCGAAGCAGTTTGGTAGGTTCGTCCGGTATCATGCTCCCGCCCTCTTGTGGGGTGCCACAATCCTGGCCGCCTCTTCGATCCCATCGGCGCACCTCCCGGAAGTCGGTATGATCGGAATCGATAAGGTCGCTCACCTGACAGTGTATGGGTTTTTTGCCTGGCTGCTGAGTCGCTCCGCTTCTCAATTGTTCGCCAATATGGCTCTTCGCAAAAGTGTGCTCGTTTCTGCACTTTTCTTGGTTTTGTTTGCACTGTTTGACGAATTCTATCAACAATTCGTCCCCGGGCGAATGAGCGACTGGTATGATATTGCTGCCGATCTTGCTGGAGGACTGGTTGGATTGCTGATTAGCGTCAAAAAGAGGCTGCAATAGGATTAATCTTGTCCATCCATCAGAACCTGTCCGGAGCCAAAGCCCCTTGACAGAGTGCGAAAACTCGATATATTACAAGCGGTTATCTATGATGGAGCATTGATGGCGACACATGGATTGCCGCATACTGCAGAACTGGTCCTGCAAATTGGTTTGGTAACAGGCAAGCTATTTACTGAGAAGGCGTAGCAGATTGAGTTTTACCGCAGCCATCTGCAACTCAGCTTGGCTGTGAGTACAGACTTGTGAGAATCACAATAGGAGGCCGATGCCTTGTTAGCGCTACGATATGAGCTTGTAGACTCGATGGCACAGCTAATTGAGGTCAGGATCAAGTACAATATGATCAAATATCGTTTTTCTTTACTTCTCCTGTTTGCGATCCTGTCAGTGACGCCTAACGCGATGGCTCAGGATTTCGCCTTTCCTGATACCGCTGATTTCGTGGTCAGCGTCAATCCAAGTGCAAACGCCAGCGAAATGCACCTTCAACTCGACCTGTACGCTTACACCGACGCCGTAGTAAAGAGTGTAACCATGGGTTGGTCGTGGGACAATCCGAATCTGCAATTGGACAGTGCGGTAGCCTCGCCGGCGGTTGTAACAGCATTCGACCTTGGACGGTTCTTCTTTGAAAGCGGTGACATTGCACTCACCAACGCCAATCAACGGTTCCTATTCGGCGGGGCACGGCTTTTCTCTTCCGGCCTACCGCCGTCCTCTACGAGACGTCTGTGGGCAAGCTATTTCTTTACTCTGTCGTCATGGACTTTGACCGATTCAATCAAGATTGACACAATGGAATTCAACGCCGGTTCGATCTTCAAAATGGTGAACGAAAACACCCAGGGCTATATCCCAATCTGGACCGGAGGCGAACATGTGACCGATCCCGACGCTCCCGCGCCGGGGGCGCATTTTGTCATTAGTCCTGACACTCTGAACTTCATCGCTCTGGAAGGGGACGCCAACCCAGCACCAAAGTTGTTCAACGTTTCATCCGACGGCAACCAGCTTGACTTCACAGTTGTGACGCATCAAAGCTGGCTGACAGCCACTCCCAACACTGCTACCACGCCTTCGGACATAGAAGTGGCGATAGATATAACATCGCTCACTGCAGGCAATTATACCGACACACTTGAACTACTTTCGACCGACACGGGATTTGTGATTGTCAATCTTGGCATGATTGCCCCCAATCCTCCGCCAGAGTCGATTACGGTGGTAAGCCCAAATGGTGGTGAAAACTTCGTCATTGGAGAGTGTACAGATATTGTCTGGTCGCAGAGCGTGTTCGCCGGGGCCGCAACTATCGAACTTTCACGGGACAATGGTGTTTCGTGGGAGACATTGGGAACATCTATCCCGGGAGACAGCAATTTTTCATTCTGCCCGATCACCGGCCCTGCATCCCAATCTTGCCTGATTCGGGTCGGTGATTCCGTTGACGGCACACCATCGGACA
>JBHHVC010000005.1:0-30307 GCA_046754125.1 Candidatus Zixiibacteriota bacterium | reverse complement strand
CGAGGGATACAACTGGACCGGTTTCTATGTTATGCGTGATAATGTGTTGGAAGTTGGTCCCTACGTCGGTCCGACAACGGAACATACACGTATCGAACTGAAACAGGGTATCTGCGGAGCGGCCGCTGACGCAAAGCAGACTGTTGTCGTCGATGATGTCCGCTCTGACCCGCGCTTTTTGGCCTGTTCGTTATCGACGCGATCTGAAATCGTAGTACCGCTCATGGATGGGGACACCGTTCTAGGTGAGATAGACATTGACAGCGATCAACCGGCGCATTTCACACGCGATGACCGTCAGATGCTGGAAGCTGTTGGACGGGTTGTTGTTGAACGGCTACGCCAGATACAGTGAGACTAAGCATATAATTGTGCGCTTACCGGTAGAATGTCATGAAGTTTGAAACTGGGAAGCTATCGGGACAAATACCTGCCGTCGAGTCGTAGTACAAATATAGTACATTATCTGAGACAAGCTTGAAATAAGCAACAGGATTTCCGTTACAGAAACAGTGTTCCGATGTGACGACAGCAGGATCAATAAAAGTAGAATCGGTTTCATTAATCCACATCTGCCATCCCGGTCCTCCGATCCTGACTTCCCCTTGATCAAATGTCGTGCTAATTGCCAATGTATTTTGGGAAAACAAACTGCTATCCTGATCTTCGTCTTGGTGACCCAACGCGGAGCAGAATCTGATTTCTGCCGGAGAATGAGGTTAAGCTGGGCGGCATGGTGTTGAACATGGCGCATGTTGTAAAGAAGTAACTCCGCGACCGTGACATCGGGCCTTTCAAACCCGCAGCGTTGACGTGCTCTTTCGTTTGTAAGTGTGCCAATAGCAGCTTGGCATTTTTTGCGGCAATGTCCGAGATAGCTCAGAATCTCGTCATGGGTGTAGACTCGTTCAGGAAGCAGGCCTGAAGGGTCAAGTTCGCCTAGAGTGAATGGAGTGGGGGGAACGAAGCCTTCACCCGATTCGGACAGGTAGTAATCGAGAAAGAAGAGGGTGTGATAGGCAATATACCAGAATTCATGATATCCGGGGCGATCTCCCCATACTTCTTGGCGACATTCTTTGATGGCATTTTCGAGCATATCAATTGATGCCCCTAACTGCTGCCAGATGATTGTCTTCCAATTGGTGTTCATATCAAGGCGAAGTATAGGATATTCTGCATTGCAGGCATATCACAAAAGACCCGTAGATCAAGGCCTGGAGCGTCGTGTTTCAAATTTCACTTCCGGTCGGCTTAGCGTGATTCCTGTTGAAAACTATGACCATTTTGCGTATAATCAAAGTAACTCTGCCGCGATTGTTGGCAGGTTTGTTGTATGTAGCAAAAAGGCAGGTGAAGGTGATGTTTCAAAAGGTCCTGATCGCCAATAGAGGCGAGATCGCTCTACGGATAATACGGGCCTGCCGGGATCTGGGGCTCAGCACGGTAGCGGTCTATTCCGAGGCCGATCGCGAGGCGCTGCATGTTCGTTTTGCTGACGAGTCGGTCTGTATCGGGCCACCCCCGGCAAGTGAGTCATATCTGGACCTCAAGAGGATCATTTCGGCTGCCGAAGTGACCAATTCCGCGGCGATACATCCCGGCTATGGCTTTCTTGCCGAGAACGCCGATTTTGCCGATGTTTGCGAGTCCTGCGGGCTGACATTTATCGGTCCGACCACGGACCAGATTCGCCAACTCGGCGACAAAATCAAGGCTAAGGAGATCATGAAGAAGGCAGGAGTTCCCTGTATTCCCGGCTCTGACGGAATAGTCGCGTCATTTGCCGACGCTGCCGAGTTGGCTCGTGAATTAGGGTTTCCTGTAATCGTAAAGGCGGTAGCCGGTGGCGGTGGGAAAGGAATGCGCTTTTGCAACGACATGGCGGGTCTGGAGCGCGGATTTCATCTGGCTTCGGCCGAAGCAGCCAACGCATTCTCCAATCCCGACCTGTACCTCGAAAAAGTAATTGTCAATCCGCACCATGTCGAAATCCAATTGATAGGCGACACGCACGGCAACTTCTACCACTTCGGAGAACGCGACTGCTCGATACAGCGACGCCACCAGAAACTGCTCGAAGAAACACCGTCGCCGATCATGACCGACAAACTGCGAGCCCGGATGGGCGAAATAGCGGTGCAGGGAGCGCGGGCAGTCAATTACCGGGGTGTTGGCACGATCGAGTTTCTTGTCGACGACGACCTGAACTTCTATTTCATGGAGATGAACACGCGCATCCAGGTGGAACATCCGATCACCGAGGAAGCGTACGAGGTCGATCTGGTAAGGGACCAGATCCGCGTTGCGATGGGTGACAAGTTGACATACCGACAGGCTGATCTCACGCCCAAATGGGCCTCTATCGAGTGTCGAATAAACGCCGAAGATGTGGAGCACGACTTTCGCCCCACCCCGGGAAAAATCACCGGTATGCACATTCCCGGCGGTCCGGGGGTCAGGGTTGATCGAGCGGTGTATACAGGCTACATGATCCCGCCCTACTATGACTCGATGATTGCCAAGCTGATCGTCCGGGGCCGAACGCGCGAAGAAGCAATCCGAAAGATGCGAAACGCGCTCGATGAGTTCGTTGTCGACGGGGTCCCTACCACGGTCGAGTTCCACCGCAAGATTATGGACAACCACCGTTTCCTCGAGGGCAAGTATGACAACGGGTTCATAGAGAAGATGTCTCTGGACAAGATTTCTTCAGACAATAGTAACGATGACCCACAATCAAAAAAAAAGATGACAGTGAAGCGACAGGCTGAAGCGACCGAGCCGAAAATGACGCCGGATGCGGTTGATCAGTCGAAATAGAGAGATGTATCCGCCTAAGTTATGGAGGGCCGTTTGATTGTTCCGGAAGAATTGATGTACACCAAGGATCACGAATGGGTACGAGTTGATGGTAGCACAGCGACCATCGGTATCACCGACTGGGCGCAGGGTGAATTGGGAGATATTGTTTTTGTAGAGTTACCGAATAACGACGACGAACTGGCTCAGGCCGCGGTTTTTGGCACCATTGAGGCAGTCAAAGCCGTTTCCGAGTTGTTCAGCCCTATTTCGGGCAAGGTGATCGAAGTTAATGCGGCGCTTGACGACGACCCGATGGCGATCAACCGGGATCCATATGGCGATGGCTGGATGGTGAAATCCCAGATTGAAGATGCCGGCCAACTTGATAACCTCCTGAGCGCTGCAGGATACAAGAAGCTAATTGATGGTCAGGGGTAGCTCACGGGCTCATAACCTAGTAATGGAACCACTCACAGCCGAATAGAGTTACATAGAGCGAAATGACCTACATACCGCATACTAGAGATGACATTCGTAAAATGCTCGACCGCATTGGAGTTTCGAGCGTCGGAGAATTACTTCAGTCGATTCCAGGTCATCTGCGTCTGGACAGGCCGCTTGAGATCAATCAAACGTCGGAGATGGAGTTACTGCGTGAGATCAGCGATCTTGCTGCACAGGGTCCGCAGGGGCTGACCTCATTTGCCGGAGGCGGCGTCTACGACCAGTTTATTCCGGCTGCTGTTGATGCCATCACATCTCGCCCGGAGTTCATGACCGCCTACACGCCGTACCAGCCGGAAGTATCGCAGGGTACATTGCAAGTGATGTACGAGTTTCAAACGCACATCTGTCGGTTGACCGGCATGGATGTAGCCAACGCCTCAATGTACGATGGGGCGACAGCCGCAGCCGAAGCAGCCGTTATGACTATGCGTGTGACCCGGCGCAGTAAGGTGGTCATGTCCGAGACGCTTCATCCAACATGTCGAGACGTTGTGCGAACCTACTTGTCGGGCAAGGAAGCGGAGCTTATTGACGTTCCCATGAAGAACGGCCTGACCGATTTCAACCGTCTGGAAGACGTTTGCGATGAAAAAACAGCATGTGTTCTATTGAGTCAGCCCAATTTCTTTGGGCTTCTTGAGTCGTATAATCTGGGTGCGCAGATCATTCATAAAGTGGGTGGCAAGTTGGTGCTGTTTGTTGATCCGGTTGTACAAGCGCTTGTGAAGCCCGCTTCGGAATACGACGCTGATATTGTCGTCGGCGAGGGGCAGCCACTCGGCCTGCCGGTATCTTTTGGCGGTCCGCTTCTTGGCTTTTTCGCTGCCAAAAAAGAACTCGTTCGTTCTATGCCGGGAAGGATTGCGGGCCGAACAAAGGACGTTGACGGGCGCGAGGGCTTCACTCTGATCCTGCAAACGCGCGAGCAGCACATCCGCCGGGAAAAAGCGACATCGAATATCTGCACAAACCAGGCCTTGTGCGCCACCGCAGCCGCCGTGTATATGACACTTCTGGGCCGAGAGGGGTTGAAACAAGTCGCCCTTTTATCGGCTGAAAGGGCACGGGAGATACTGCGCCGCGCACAGGAACTCGATGGGTTCGAGCCGTACTTTGATGCTCCCTTTGTGCGCGAGTTCACTCTCAAGACGTCTGTTCCGGCAGAACAGGTTGTCTTATCAATGGTCGACAAGTACGGGGTAGTTCCGGGAATTGACGCAGGGCGTTGGTATCCCTCGATGAAGAACTGTTTGATTGTGGCCGCAACAGAAAAGCGAACCGATATAGAGGTCGATCGATTGATCGATGGACTGCGGGAGTTAGCGGGACATGGCGTACTGTCACGAATGTGATGTCGAGCTTAGAGGTGATCAGCACATCTGTTATTTGTGCGGTGAACCGTTGACTCGCGACAAGAAATCGGCCTGGGTCAAGATTGGAACTGTCAATAATCATATGTCGGCGGAATATGCGCGTGAGACACTGAAAGAATACGATGTACCGATTGTCGTTATTTCCAAATCTGGTTTTTTTGGAAACGTCGGTCTGCCGCTCAGTTCGTTCTGGAAATCGGAAGTCGGCCTTTTTGAAGTGTATACGCCCGCAGTGTACCAAACAGAGGCCGGTGAACTTCTCGAAATGGTCTTAGGGAATAGTTGGAAACCTCAGGAGCATTGAATATGTCAATCTGTCCGAAATGTCACTTCGAGTATGAGTCCGATGTTGAGGTCTGTCCGGACTGCTCAGAAATGCTGGTGGATATGCTCCCCCCGGCAAGCCCGGTTGCGCAAACTCCCGACGACTCCTGGGTAGCGGTAGGAAAGGTAGCATCTGAATGGCAGTCGGAAATAGCAAGGGGAGCGCTTGATTCAGGCAACATCCCATCGGTCATCCTGTCGTCATCATTTAATGCCTTTGGCCTTGTTGCTCAGGAGGCGTTCATTTCAAGCCAGGGTGCCGGTTCGAATCTTATCATGGTGCCGCGTGAGTTTTACGATGAGGCCGAGGTTTTGCTTGAAGCTGTTTTAGGAGAGGACTTTTCTTCGAATGATCCGGAAACGACTAGCGATAGAACATAGAACACCACAATTTCAAGGAGTAGCAGAT
Source organism: Candidatus Zixiibacteriota bacterium (assembly GCA_046754125.1). GTDB lineage: Bacteria > Zixibacteria > MSB-5A5 > GN15 > FEB-12 > JBHHVC01. The sequence continues at coordinate 24,889 of JBHHVC010000005.1, read as the reverse complement.
GAGCAACACGAAGACTATCAACGCTCTGCTGATTGCAGGCCTGCTTGCAGGATCAGCATCAGTGCATGCGTCCGTGGCGGCAAGCGCACCGCACTTCGCTACCTATGACGAAGGGATCAAGGCGGCCAGCGAGTCAAACCGCCCCCTGCTTATAGAGTTCTACACCGATTGGTGAAAGTACTGCAAGATGCTGGACACGGTCGTGTTCTTAAATGACAAGGTTATTACTTTCTTTTCCAACGAAGTTCATCTGGCCAAGATCAACGCTGAGGTTGATACAGTGCTGGCCAAGCGATTTCATGTCAGTGGCTATCCGACAGCAGTATTGGTAAACGCCGACGGCACTGAAATAGATCGCATTGTCGGCTACGCCGATCCTGACGAATATATCAAAACGGTGGATGACTACCGCAACGGAATCGGTACGCTGGATGATCTGCTGGGCAAACATGCCGCCAAACCTGATCGTGAGATGGCCTTTGAGATTGCCGACAAGTACAAATACCGAGGCAAAGCAGAGGATGCGGAAATATGGTTCCTCTCGGTGATCGAAGTCGGCGAGCCTCTTGACTCCATGTCAGGTCTCAGTCGCCTCGCCATCGCTAACATGTTTTATCGTGCAAAAGAGTACGACCGCTCCATCAGCGCATACAAACAGGTGGCCAAAGATTTCTCAACAGCCTGGGTGACCGAGGAGGCCGACGTCTATACAGCCTATGTCACTCACAAAATGGGCGACACGGCATCGGCCATTGCAGCCTACGAATTATTTCTCAAGAAACACCCAAAGAGCGACGACGCCAAATGGGCTGGCGAACAGATCGCAAAACTTAAGGGTATGGGAACTGAGAAGTGAGGCGGATTCACTGAGATGACATTGGTTGAAAAAGAGATTGCAGGTTCGGGACCGACCCTGATATACGAGAAGTCGGTGACCGGCCGTACCGGATTCACTCTTCCGTCTCTCAAAACCGACAAGAAGCAGATCCTTGCTTCAATTCCGAATGAGTTCCTTCGCTGCAGCGATGCTGCATTGCCGGAAGTGACCGAAGGGGAGGCGATGCGGCATTTCGTCGGCTTGTCCGTAAAGAACCATCATATTGAGAAGGGGTTCTACCCGCTGGGGTCGTGTACAATGAAGTACAATCCAAAGTTGAACGATGCGGCCGCATCATTCTCCGGTTTCAAGGAGCGGCATCCCCTTGCTCCGTGTAGCTCAGCCCCGGGATTTTTGGAACTGATGTGGCGACTGAAGCTGTGCCTTAGCGAAATCTCCGGATTCCCATCGATATCATTGCAGCCGGTCGCTGGAGCGCACGGCGAGTTCGCCGGTCTGCTGATTATGCGCGCCTGTCATCAGGCCAGTGGACAAAAGCGTGACCGGATCATAATTCCCGATTCTGCGCACGGCACTAACCCTGCGTCGGTCAGCTCTGTCGGGTTTACTACAACACAGATCAAATCCGGCCCCAATGGAATAATTGAACCGGATGCGGTCAGAGCGGTCATGGCCGATGATGTGGCCGGAATGATGCTGACCAATCCAAACACTCTCGGAATCTTTGAGACGCATATCGCAGAGATAGCTGCAATCGTGCACGAGGGTGGCGGACTTATGTATATGGATGGCGCCAATTTGAACGCCAACATGGGCATATTCCGTCCCGGTGATGTCGGCTTTGACATGATGCATTTCAACCTGCACAAGACGTTTTCCACTCCGCATGGCGGTGGTGGGCCGGGGGCGGGGGCGATCGGCGTGACAGCTGAACTCGATAAGTTCTTGCCATTTCCGGTGCTGAGCCAGTCGCCAGGCGGAGGACTTTTCTTCGACTACGCTCGTCCTGATTCGATTGGGCGGCTGCACTCTTTCTACGGCAACTTTGGCAACATCGTGCGTGCATACGCATACATTCGCTCGTTAGGTGGCGACGGTTTGCGGCGAGTCTCGGAAGCGGCCGTTCTCAACGCCAACTATCTTAAGGAAATGCTAAGAGATGATTACGAGCTCCCCTACGATTGCCACTGTATGCATGAGTTCGTGATCTCAGGCAGCGTTCAGAAAAAGCTTGGTGTCAAAACCTCCGACATTTCCAAACGCCTGCTCGATTTTGGTGTTCATTCACCGACGAACTACTTTCCCTTGATTGTACCGGAGGCCATGATGATCGAGCCGACCGAGACAGAAAACCGTGAAACGCTCGACCAATTTGCCGCAGTCATGAAGCAGATTGCTCACGAAGCACGCGACAATCCTGATCTTGTGAAGTCCGCTCCGTACACTACACCGGTACGTCGCCTCGACGAAGCGGGAGCCATTCGTAATATGGATGTCTCCTATAAGGAATAAGAGGTTGAAGACCCGATAGAAGGCCGGTGCTCCTGACGGGCATCGGTTTCTTGTTCCCATGCTGACACTCGACAACGTTTTCTATAGATATAGCGAGGATGCCCGGCCCGCTATCGATGGCCTCAGCTTTGCATTGTCACGCGGCGAAATGGTGGCTGTTATGGGCGCCAACGGGTCGGGGAAGTCCACTCTGGCCCATCTCATTGCGGGCATTCTTCTCCCCACCCAGGGCCGTCTGCACGTTCCAGCGACCACGGACAACGATCTTTCGGTTGCTTTGGTTTTTCAGAACCCGGACAACCAGATTGTAGGCGCGACTGTCGAACGGGACATCGCTTTTGCGCTCGAAAATCTGGCGGTGGCGGCAGACCGGATGAGGTCTAGGGTCACGGACGCAATGAGGCGATTTGAAATACACTCTTTGCGGTCGCGCCAGACTATGGATCTGTCCGGCGGAGAAAAGCAGCGCCTCACTCTCGCCTCTGCAACGATTCAGCCGCCATCGATACTGGTACTGGATGAACCGGATAGTTACCTCGACAGAGCCGGGCGCAGGCTCCTTGACGACCTGATTGCCGATATCCGCAAGAATAACCAAGCCATGAGAATCATCCGCATTACTCAAAACCCGAAGGTTGCGCTGGCTTGTGAAAGGCTGTTGGTCCTCGAGCGCGGCAAACTTGTGGCTGACCGAGTGCCGCAGAAAGTGATGGCCGATGCAGATTTGTGCCTAAAGGCGGGTCTGCGCGGCCAATCGTCAGGCCGGAGCAAGCTGATCATGCCGGATTCATTGCTTACCGGTAAGTCGAGGGCCAAAAGCAAATGGGAAATAATTGCAGCCCGGCGGATCAGCTTTGCCTATGCAGACAGGGATGCACTCTTCAGGCAGTTCGATTTTCAACTGAAGGCCGGTGAAGTAGTGGGCTTGGTCGGTCCCACCGGCAGCGGCAAGACTACTCTGGGATTGCTGTTGTGTTCATTGATTTCACCGACCTCCGGCACAATTGAGTATTGTCTTGCGGATGGCACAGCGAAGGCAGATGTAAAACCATCACCGATGGCAGGAATTTTCCAACAGCCCGAACGGCAGTTTTTCCTCCCAACTGTCGGTGAGGAAGTTGCCTTTGGTCCGCGTAATCTTGGGCACAAGTTATCGGCCGACGAGATATCACGCTTTCTAAGCATGGTCGGCCTGTTTCCACCTGAATTCATCGCCCGCGATCCCTTTAGTCTGTCTGTGGGTGAAAAGCGGCGGCTGGCTTTCGCTGTTGTCCTCGCCATGTATCCATCGTTCGTTCTGTTTGACGAACCTACAGCCGGCCTAGACGGCGAGGGCGTGGATCGATTCATAGCGATAGCCACCGAGCTCAAGACTCGCGGCACAGGACTTCTTATTATTAGCCACGATCTGGATGTGCTGTCACAGTTAGTCGATCGCGTCCTTTGTCTGCAAACCGGTAGGCGCCCCAGGGAATTGAGCGTCAAAGAGTTTCTTGGCGATGGAGAAAAGACTCCATCAGCCCCGGTATCGCGGGATTACTGATACTTTCTCCGGATTTTTGTCCGCCCACTACTTGACAGGCCGGTCTGGTTGCTTATACTCTCGGCGTGGAGCATCTGGCGTCGGGGCTTGCCCGACTAGCGTGCAGTTGCCACATAACCTTTTAAGGTGATACGAGAGATCACTAAAGGAGCGACCTCTTTCGTGCATAGGCAGTATCTTCCTGACCCCCACTCAGAATCGCTACCTGCGATTATACCAATCAGAGAATTGCTATGACCTCCCCCGAAAACAGCATCCTGGACGAAAAAAAGATAGGCAGAGCGCTCACAAGGATTGCCCACGAGATTCTTGAGAGTAATCCTGACGCCAATTCGCTTGTCGTCATTGGTATTATTACGCGCGGGGCACATCTGGCCCGGCGAATTGCGAATATCATTAGCGAACTTGAGGGGATCGAGATTCCGGTCGGACTGATGGACATTGGCCTGTATCGCGACGATGTTCACTCAAGCCTGGATCAGCCGATTGTCCAGCGGACCGATATCATCTTCCCAATTAAAGACCGCAACGTCATTTTAGTCGACGACGTCTTGTTTACCGGTCGAACAGTACGAGCCGCCCTCGACCAGATCGTAGATTTTGGACGTCCACGCAGCATCCAGCTGGCAGTTCTGGTCGACCGTGGCCATCGCGAACTTCCGATTCGCGCCGACTACGTGGGCGTGAACATTCCGACGGCGCACGAAGATCAGGTGGTGCTGCATATCAGCGAAGTCGAGAGCGAGGACCGTGTTTATGTGGTGGCCGGAAAGCCGTCCCGCGCAGGGAGAAAACCGAAGATGGCCAAAGAGAGCACAAAAGATCGGAGAGAAAAGTGAGTCGCCTCAGTTCTCGTCATCTGCTCGGTCTTGAAGGGACTCCCAAAGAGGATATCGAGTTAATTCTCAAAACAGCCGATCCCTTCCGTGAAGTCATCGAACGTACCGTCAAGAAAGTTCCCACCCTTAGAGGTATTACCATACTTAATTTGTTTTACGAACCGTCTACCCGCACTCGTATCTCGTTTGAGCTTGCAGAAAAGCGTCTTTCGGCTGACACTGTCAACTTCACCGCATCCACCTCGTCGGTCAAGAAAGGCGAGTCATTACGCGACACAGTGCAAAATATCGAGGCCATGAGGATCGATATGGTAGTGGTGCGCCATGGTTCATCAGGCGCGCCCTATTTTCTAACCAATTGCATGAAAGCAAATATCATCAACGCAGGCGACGGCTGCCACGAGCACCCGACTCAGGCGCTTCTCGATTTGTACACGGTGTGGAAGAAACATGGCAGCCTCGACGGTTTGCGCGTGGTACTGGTTGGCGACATAAAACACTCTCGTGTCATCCGGTCCAACATCTGGGGTTTCAAAACAATGGGCGCCAGCGTTGCGCTGTGCAGCCCGGCAACATTGATGCCATACGAGGTCGAGCAATTCGGGTGTGACGTGTATACAAATGTGGACGAAGCTTTAGATGGCGCTGACGTCGTAAACATCATGCGCATTCAGCTTGAGCGGCAGCAGTCGGGGATGTTCCCCTCGCAACGCGAGTATCGGTCCCTGTTCGGAATCAGCAAACAGCGGCTTAAGAGGATGAATCGCAACTACATTGTTATGCATCCCGGCCCGATGAATCGCGGAGTTGAGATCACCAGCGAGGTAGCCGATAGCGACAAATCAGTCATACTGGATCAGGTGACCAATGGCCAGGCTGTGAGGATGGCCGTGCTATACCTGCTGTCCGGCCGACAGGAAGAGAAGGCAGACTAATGGCTGGCAGCAAATATGATCTGGTAATCGCCTTCGGCCAAGTGATCGATCCGGCGCTCGGTTTCGGTAAACTCGCCCATGTCTTCATAAGTGACGGAAAGATAGTCAAGATCGATACGGATTCGCCAGCTGTCCAGCGAGAATTGAAGTCACTCGATGAGGATAAGCTTCTTGACGCTACCGGGAGAATCGTTGTTCCGGGACTGATCGATGTGCACGTGCATCTGCGCGAGCCGGGTCGCGAGGACGCCGAGACCGTCGATTCAGGATGTCGCGCGGCAGCGGCGGGCGGATTTACTTCGGTCTGCTGCATGCCGAACACTACCCCTCGTCTCGACAGCCAGGGATCTGTAAAGTTCGTGCAGGATCGGGCAGCGGAGTCCGATGCCCGCGTGTATGTAGTGGGAGCGATTACCAAGAATATCGAGGGCAAAGAGCTGGCCGAGGTTGGTGATCTCGTGAAAATGGGCGCGGTCGCAATAACCGACGACGGCCACTATGTTCAAAACCCGGAAATCATGCGGCGCGCGCTGGAATACGCTCGCATGTTTGATATACCGGTTATGCAACATGCAGAGGACCAGTTCCTCGCTACTGGCGGCGTTATGAACGAGTCATATCAGTCCACCCGACTCGGTCTGAAGGGCTCTCCCGCCGTTGCCGAGGAGATTGCGGTTTTGCGCGACATCGCTCTTTGCCGCACAACAAAAAGCCGTCTTCACGTGCAACATGTGTCTACGCGGGGGGCGGTTCAGGCTATACGCACCGCCAAAGCGGAAGGCGTTGCCGTTACCGCCGAGGTCTGTCCGCACCATTTCGTTTTGACCGATGCCGAAATCGGCAAGGAGTTCAACACCAATCTGCGAGTCAATCCTCCCATTCGTTCGGCTGATGATCGCGACGCCTGCATAGCAGGGCTGGTTGACGGGACTATCGACTGCATTGCGTCCGATCATGCGCCACACAGTGATGAAGAAAAAGACTGCGAATTCGACAAGGCTCCACCCGGCATGATCGGTCTTGAGACAACGCTCGGACTGGTCAAGACGTACCTTATAGACAAAGGCTATCTCGGCTGGGCCGATGCCATTAGAAAAATGACCGCCAATCCGGCGAGAATATTCAAGCTCCCCGGAGGGAGTCTGGCCGAAGGGAGTCAGGCCGACATCACAATAATCGACCCGGAAAAAAAATGGACTGTTCGAGCCGACTGTTTTCGTTCTCAGTCGAGCAACTCGCCGTTTGTCGGGTATAAGCTAACCGGTCAGGTGGCGGCTACCGTGCTTGGTGGCCGTATCGTCTACAGTCGTCCGAAGCGGTGATCCTGGCCGACCCTTGACTTCCCACTGCCTTGACTTGACCGCAGTCCGGCTCTATTTTCGCTAAGACGTGATCACAAGTATGAACATACCATATCTGGACCTGCGTGCTGAATACGCCGCACTAAAGCCCGAAATCGACAGCGCTATTTCCGCTGTGATAGATTCATCGTCTTATGTGCTGGGAGCGGCGGTTGATAGCTTTGAGGACAACTTCGCTAAATACTGCGGGACTCGTCATTGCACCGGAGTTAGCAGTGGCACGGCTGCCCTCGTACTGGCACTGCGAGCGTTGGAGATAGGCCCGGGCGACGAAGTTATTACGGCAGCTAACACGTTTGTGGCCACAGTAGCGGCCATCGTGCAGGTGGGAGCAAAACCGGTTCTGGTTGATGTCGATCCTGTCACTCGAAACATCGATCCTGCTTTAATTGAACTCGCGCTATGCCAACGTACAAAGGCAATTGTACCAGTGCATCTGTATGGTCATATTGCCCCAATGGACAAGATCATGGCACTGGCCGAACAGAGTGGAACAGCAGTTATCGAAGATGCCGCCCAGGCGCATGGAGCGGAGTATGATCGAGCACGCGCAGGCTCGATTGGGCGAATGGCCGCCTTTTCCTTTTACCCGGCCAAGAACCTCGGCGCATTTGGCGAGGCGGGAGCGGTTACAACAAATGACGCCGATCTCGACAAGAAGCTCCGTATGCTGCGTGATCATGGATCCACCGAGAAGTACAAACACGATCTGATTGGATACAACGCGCGCATGGATGGAATCCAGGGAGCTGTTCTCGGAGTCAAGCTAAAGTACCTGGACAAATGGAACGAGCGCCGCCGCCGGGTTGCGGCCCAATATTCCAAAGAGCTAATCAATCTCCCCGTAACAACCCCGTCTGAGTGCGGCGGCAGTAGCGACGTGTATCATGTCTATGTCATCGAGACCGACCGGCGCACCGAACTCAAAAGCTATCTTTCTGAAGCAGGTATTCCAACGCTGATACACTATCCTATTCCAGTCCATAAACAGAAGGCTACGACGTTCCTTGGCTACAAAGATGGTGACTTCCCGGTAACCGAACGTCTGGCCGACCAAATCCTCTCGCTACCGATACATCCCTACCTGTCGTCAGAGCAGGTTTCCTACGTAGCGCAGCAGATCAGGCTCTTCTTCCAATGATTCCAAGGAGCATAGTCGCTTCCCGGTGGACCGAACCGGTAGTTGTCGGCCTGCTGCTTCTCTTAGCGCTGATTCTCCGGTTGTACAATCTCGATGCCGACCCGCCGCTGGGACTATCAATATCCTCTGCGGTGTACACCGATCCTGCCCAGTACACACTCTTTGGCAAACACTTCGTCCAGCTCGGCGACTGGAACCCGTTCAATGACTATCGTCTTGTCTTTTTCTGGAAGTCCACTGTTACAATAGCATCGATTGTTCTGTTCAAGCTGCTTGGTACTTCGCTTTGGAGCTCTAACCTTGTCGGATTACTCTTTTCGTTCGGTTCCCTCATTTTGTTCTTCCTGTTCGTACGCAAGGCCGGCGGACGACTCGCAGGAGTCCTATTTGTCGCCCTGATTGCCCTGAACTATAACCACATCTTCTATGGCCGATTGCCATTTCTCGAACACTCTATGGCCTTCTGGAGCATGCTCGCTCTGGTCGTGATAAGCTATCGGCGATCTGTTTTGTCATTTGCTCTGGCCGGTTCTTCTCTGGCGGTGGGGATATTCTTAGGCAAGCTGATCGGGTTGGTCTTCCTGTTTCCGTTTTTCTGTTTACTCGCCCATGAATATTTCTTCGGTGGGACTCGTCGCAAACTTCGCTTCCCGGCGGCATTCTTCTCCGGCTTCACCACCACTGCCGTTGGCTGGTACATTCTCGCCTATCTGCCGGTGAAAGCACAGGTAGAGGCGTACGTCGGTGAACAGGCCTTTTCGCTTTATGGCAGTCCTGTCGCCTTGGAGTCAGTGCATGACTTCCTGTGGAAACTAGTCTCATTCGGTGTTGAGACAAAGCTGTTTCCTCGCATGCCGGTGGTATCTGTTCTGGCCACGGGATTGGCCCTGCTGGTCTTATATCATATTGCCCGCAGACAGTTCTGGCGCGACGGCTTTGGCAGGTTGTCAGGCGGTCACTTATTCATTGTGGCAATGATTGTGGCCTTTTTTGGTTCATTGATGATCTGGAACTACCGCCCCTTGCGCTACTCAATGGTTCTTGTCTATCCCATCTATGGTGCCGCCGCAATTGTCCTGTCGATGATGTGGCGACGGGTCGGCAGTGTCATAACTGCAAGAACGCCGCTTTTGTTCTATCCTCTCGCATACATTCCAATTCTCGTTGTGGTCTGGCAACTTTTCTCCGGGATGGGTGATTCTCTCGACACGGTTTTCGATTTTGATGATTACGACATTCAGGTTCTTGCGGCGGCTGCGCTGCTGACAGCTGCGGCAGGGCTATCTCCGTTGCTGTTCACCCGGAAAAAGATCACAATACCGGTGTCGCTGAGTCGTGTAGCAGTAATCATTATCATAGCGGCAGTCACATACATCGGGATAGACGACTATTACTATTGGTGGCAGCGACCTACTTTCACGGCGCGCGACAACAGCGCCGACCTAAGCAGAATACTCGGACCGGGAGCAGTTGTTTCTGGACCGTACGCGCCTTCCTTGACACTGGAGAACAACATCCCGGCGGTCATACATATGTTCGGAGTTACAAACCCGGATCCGGACCTATTCACAAGGTTTCCAATTACTCACCTTCTCCTGGACACCGGCAATGAGTCGAGGGCTGAAGAAGACTATCCAGAGGTCATGGATTCAGCGAAACTGGTCAGTACCTACCACGTGGGCCTGAAAAAAATACGCCTGATTCGGGTGGCCGGGTGGACCGAGAATCCGATCGCTGATGCCTACACGCCGACAATGTATGAGCGTGCGGCCGATCTGATGGGCAGTGACTCCGGCGCATTTGGCCGTGCACTGGGGGCGCAGTTTCTGGAGAGGAATCGAGACTGCTTTTATGCCTATTCGATGATGGGCGAATTCACCGTGCAGGACAGCCTTTACCAGCTTGCAGAACAGATGTTCAAAAAAGCGGTTGAACTTTCGCCGACCAACTACAATCTTGTCTCCAGACTGGCCAAGTTCTATAAGATACGGTACGAAGAGACCGGAGAAGAAGAGTTTCGACAAAGCGGTTTGAAATTTTTTGAGCAGGCGACTCACATTGCGCCCACTGTGGGCAAGCTAAAGGACGCTCATTTGCAGTTGCTGGAAGGGGAACAATGATGCCTGAACGGCAGCCCAACCCCAAAGTATCGGTCATTATTCCCGCCCTGAACGAGGAGGGAAATATCGATGAACTCTGCCGCCTCTTTGCCGAAATGCTCGAAAAGGCGCCCTTCGAAGTTGAATTGGTGCTCATCGATGACGGGTCGGTCGATGCAACCTATCAGAAAATGGTGAAAAACTCCGACAAGTATGACTTCATCAGAACTGCGCGCCATCAGCGAAACCGAGGACTTACCGAAGCCCTTCAAACCGGATTCCGCTGCGCCAGCGGTGAAGTGTATGTCTTTTACCCGGCCGACTTGCAGTACCTGCCGGAGGACATCCCTGCACTGGTGGAACCGATATTTCATGGAGCCGATGTCTCCACCGGATGGAAGCAGGGACAGTATAAGAAGTGGTTTGTGTCGCAAATATACAACTGGATGTCTCGGAAGATATTTAACCTCAAGGTTCACGACCTGAACTCCGTCAAGGCGTTTCGCAAAGAGGTTGTACAGCACATTTTTATGCGACGCGACTGGCACAGGTACCTGGTCGTCCTTGCGGCGAGCGAGGGCTTTCGGGTAGACGAAGTGAAAATAGCCCTCCACGACCGCAAGTGGGGCGAGTCGAAGTTCTCGATGTGGCGCATTCCCATCGGAGTTCTCGATATGATGGCAGTGAAGTTTCAGATTACTTTCCTGCGTAAGCCTCTGCTGTTTTTCGGAGTCCTCGGGTCAATTATGCTTTTTGGGTCATTTCTGGTTGGACTGTGGGCGATCTTTTTGAAGTACTGCAGGGGAGAAACTCAGCTTCCTTTGCTCTATCTGGTCGTGCTTCTGGCCGGACTTGGCCTCGGGTTGTTCATGATGGGCTTCATGGCCGAAGGTCTTACGGCGATCAAGGAAGAAGTCAGCGATATGCGGCGGAGCTTTCTTCGGAATTTTGAGGAAGGTCGCCAACAAGAGCGATAAAACCAGTGGCAACATTCTCGACAAAAATAGTGCGCCCCATCTATAGTTTTGTGTCTTATGCAGCCGACCATTAAGAATGAACGGGCCGTTATGTGGAATAATACTCGGCTGTAATCGAAGCTGAACAAGGAAGGCAGCTTGGCAAAAAAAACTAAAGTCTCATCAGCATCTACCCAGAACCGCCTGCAGAGGATACCGCTGTCTTTTGATCTGGAGAAAAAACGCTGGTTTACACCCGCTGTCTTTGGCCTCATGGCAGTTGGCGTCATTATCCTGTTCAGCGATTTTATCTTTTCGTCCGAGATGTTGCGTGGCTCCGACATGATCCAGGCGGGCATTTTCTTCAGGTCATTCTTAGTAGACCATGTCCTGGCACACGGGTCGGTACCCCAGTGGAATCCGTACATATTCGGCGGAATGCCGTACGTGGAGGCGTTCCACGGAGATATATTCTATCCGTTGTCGATCCTCAAGTATGCCGGCTCGCTCTATCGCACGCTCGGCATGGTGATGGTGCTGCACATTTTTCTCGCAGGAGTCTTCACATACCTGACTGCGCGACAGCTACGACTGTCCAAAACGGCCGCGCTCTTTTCCGGTGTCTGCTATATGTTTGCGGCCTATCTGGTGTCGCTTGTCTCGCCCGGGCATGACGGCAAGATATTTGTAACCGCCCTCTTTCCATTGACTATTCTGTTTCTTGACCGGGGATTCCAATCAAGTGGTTTTCTCAGATCGTTCTTCAATTTCTCTCTTCTCGGCCTTGTCTTAGGCGTGATCATCCTGTCGCCGCATCCTCAAATGTCGTTCTATTCGATGTGGGCCATAGCCGCGTTCGCTGCATTCCGGCTTGCCATGATGTTCAAAGACAAAAAGCCACTGTCACGCCTTGCCAGACCGGCGGTTTTGAGCGTTTATGCTGTCCTTATTGGCCTGATGGTCTCCGCAATACAGTTCTACCCCGGCTATTGGTATACCACTCACTTTTCGCCGCGCGCAGCGGACGACAGCAAGTCCGGGTGGGAATGGGCGACATCCTGGTCGATGCACGAAGAGGAGGCAATGTCTCAATTCATACCGGAGTTCGCGGGGACGTCGAGCCAGTCCGAAAAAACATATTATTGGGGTAAGAACTACTTCAAGGATAATTCCGAATCAGCCGGGGTAGTCGCGATATTCGTCTCACTCATCGGTCTGTTCTTTGTCCGTCGCAGGGATATGTATTTTTTCTCCGCTCTTGCGCTGTTGGCTTTCATCTACGCACTGGGCGCAACTACGCCCTTGTTCAGGCTGTTTTACTATGTCGTGCCGATGGTTAAATCCCTGAGAGCGCCATCGATGATCATGTTTCTCTTTTCCTTTTCGATCGCCATAGTTGCCGGAATGGGTATCGACGTCATCAAGGATATCTCCCGTGAATCGAAAATAGGACGCAGCAACAGGTTTAGGTGGCTGCTCTTTGGCCTGCCTTCCGCTTTGCTGCTTCTTGCCATTGCTTTGAGTGCTAACGGACGGGGGATGCTGTCGGCATGGTGCTCGGTATTTTACAGCGATGCTCCCCAACAGATGGTTCAGCAAGGGATCAGCAAGCTCGACATCGCCTACGCCAATCTTCCGGCCATCAAGTCGGGCGCATGGATGAGCTTCCTGTTCACCGGCTTAACAGCGCTGGGCATCTGGGCCTACCGTAACCGCAAGGCTGGAGCAACTGTGTTGGTTGCGCTTGCACTGGTTCCGATGATCAACGGCATTCGATTCGATAAGCGATTCATTTCCACTGTCGATGCCCGGCAACACTGGGCTCCGAACGAAGTTACGCGCTTCCTGAGCAGCCGCCCCGAAAAATCACGTGTCATGGACCTTGCCGGTTGGCCGCCAGACCTGCTCCCTTATTTTGGCGTCGAAGTAGTCGAAGGCTATCATGGCAACCAGCTACGCTGGTACGATAAACTCCTCGGAGGACCGGCCAAAACAAACCGAGGCAATCCACGCTTTCTAAACCTTGTCGGAGCGAAATACCTGCTTGTCCCAAGCGGTGGGGGACTCCCGGGCGATTACTTTGGACCTTTGCCTCTGGCCATTGAGGCGGATTTTGGACAATTCCGGATCATGCGCAACGACAACGCCCTCCCCAGAGTCTACCTGGCAGATAGATATACTGTCATCGGTGACAGGCACGACATCTATCCGCGCGTTCTCAAAGGCGACGATGACCTTCGTCGCATCGTCTATCTGGAGCAGGAGCCTGCCATTGACGTAACAGCCGACAGCCTTGCAACAGGGGTTGTCGACTCGGCATGGATTTTGAGTTACTCGACCGATTCTGTTACTGTTAATACAAATACAACACGCAACCAGTTGCTTGTCATGACAGACAATTACTTTGATGCTTGGAAAGTATTCGTTGATGGCGAGCCTGCTCCACTGCTGAGAGCGTACGGCAGTTTCAGGGCTGTTGCAGTTCCGGCAGGAACCCAACAGGTGCTTTTCAAGTATCAATCTGAGAGGTATGCAACTGGCCGAACCATCACATTGGCCACCACCGCATATTTGTTTGTTGTGATAGCAGGCTGTCTGCTCGCTTTTCGCCGAGAGGAGAGGCCAGAGGGAGAAGTTACAGAATGAACCATACGCAACGCGCCCTGATCATCTTTCCCACATACGACGAACGTGATAATATCGAGAAGATTGTGCATGCCGTACTCCCTCTTGATCCGCGTGTTCATGTACTCATAGTCGATGACAATTCGCCTGACGGAACAGGCGAAATAGCCGACCGTCTGGCGGCCGAACAAAAGGATAAAGTGTTCGTGCTGCATCGAGAACAAAAAGAAGGACTGGGCCGTGCCTATATCGCCGGATTCAGGTGGGCTATTGAGCGGAAGTTCGATTTCATCTTTGAAATGGACGCCGACTTTTCCCACGGCCCCGAGTATATCAAAGACTTTCTCAGAGAGATAGCAAACTTCGATGTCGTGCTCGGATCAAGGTACATCTCTGGCGTTAACGTAATCAACTGGCCGATGTCGCGATTGCTGTTGTCATACTTTGCCAACATGTATACTCGGATCGTCACCGGAATCCCCATCCGCGACGCCACCGGCGGGTTCAAGTGTTTTCGGCGGCGGGTGCTCGAGTCAATTGATTTTGACGACGTTAAGTCATCCGGCTATGCCTTCCAGATCGAAATGTCTATGCGAGCACTGCGCAAAGGATTCACGGTCAAGGAAATCCCGATTGTCTTTGTCGATCGTATGGCCGGTCAATCCAAGATGTCAAAGAAGATCATGCGAGAGGCCATTTGGATGGTCTGGTGGCTGCGAGTCAAGGCAATTCTGGGACGGCTTGGGTGAGCGGATAGCGTGTCCACGGCCAACGATAAGGTTTCCATAATCATAGTTACTCACAACTCCTCCGAGACTATTGGCGATTGTCTGGAGTCTCTTTCTCTGGCATCGGCGAAGCTCAGTGGTGAGTTGATAGTCGTGGACAATAACTCCCACGACAATAGCCCGTCATTAGTACGTCGCCTAAGGCCGGATGCTCAGGTGATAGTAAATCGCAAAAACATCGGCTTTGCGGCAGCGTGTAACACTGCTGTCCGGCAAGCCCGTGGCGACTACCTCCTGTTTGTCAACCCCGATGTCCAGGTGGACTTGGATGCTCCGGAGCAACTACTGCATTCGTTATCTGCACTTCCCGCCGCAGGCGCAGCGACCGGCAGGATTCGCTTCCCCGACGGGCAATTTCAGCCTACCTGCCGCCAGTTTCCAACATGGGCTAACATTTGGTCGTCACGAGGGTCACTCCTTACACGACTGTTCGGTGGCGGGTCGGGTTATACTCTCGGTGACCCGGCAACCGGAGGGAACAGCGCGCCTGTTGCCGTACCCGCCGTCGCTGCCACTCTACTGATGATCCGGAGGAAACTATTCAATATGGTAGGAGGGTTTGACGAGCGATTCTTCGTCTTTTTGGAGGACACCGATCTTTGCTACCGACTCAACGGCCTTAGTTGCATCAACTATAGCATACCGACCGCCGGAGCCAGCCACAACTGGGGAAAAGGGAGCGCATCCGGTCGTTGGCGGCGTAGCTGGTATCACCATCGATCGATCTGGCTCTACTTTCGCAAGCACCTGCCTTCACCGGCCACATGGCTGCTCCTGCCAGGCCTGCTCATCGGAAACCTTGTCGCAACTATCCTGCTGCCGCAATCTGCACAAGGGAAGCCGCTTCGTCAATGAATGTGCTCTACCTACTGGGAGCGCTCTTGCTTGCCCTTGTGCTGAGCAAAACACTGGTTCCGCTCATGATCTCGCTCGGCCACAAATGGAGTCTGCTCGATCTACCCGGCCGTCACAAACGACACGAAAGGCCTGTACCGGTGCTGGGCGGTATTGCCCTTTTTGCCACTGTCTGGGTCACTCTCCTGACATACTGGCTGCTCGTGCCCGGCTCAGTAATGGAGTCCGGCCGCGAGATTCTGTTCGTCTTTTGCGGAGCACTGATTGTAGTTTTGATAGGCCTGTCCGACGATCTCAAACCGATCACTGCCGGCGTCAAGCTGCTCGGTCAGGTAGCTGCCGGTTTGGTTGTTTACTTTGGGGGTCTGCACGTAACGCTCTTGTCCACTCCCTTTGGTAGTGTGGAGGTCGGCAGCTTCTCAGTCTTCATATCTGTCCTCTGGGTCGTCGGTCTGACCAACGCAATAAACCTGATTGACGGCCTCGATGGTCTGGCGGGCGGAGTGTCGCTAATTGGTATAGTCTTTCTCATAGCTGTAGGCCTGCTGCTTGGATTCTCCGAAGGGATCATTCTCTTGGTGGCAATGGCAGGCTTCCTCGTGCCCTTTCTTTGGTACAATCGCTATCCGGCCCGCATATTTCTGGGCGATTCGGGGTCGATGCAGTTAGGCTACTATTTTGCTGTGTTTTCGCTCTTGGCGCCGGTCAAGACGTATACCGCCTCCGCCCTCTATCTGCCTCTAGTGGCCCTGGGTCTGCCCTTGCTGGAGGCCGGATCATCGGTCTTTCGAAGATTGATATCGGGCAGAGGAGTCATGCGAGCCGACAGACGGCATCTCTTTCATTACTTGTCTATGGCCGGATTCTCTCCTCGCCAGGTTGTAAATACGTTTTACGCGCTGGCCCTGGTATTCGGAAGCTCTGCGCTGGCTATGGTTTTCTGGAACCGACTGGTTGTGACCGTACTCCTGTTGGTTTTTATGGTTGTCATATTGGTTGCGTTTCGTATCTTTGTGGTCAGTCTGTGCGCACCGAAAAGGGTGCACGACCGAGTCAGCAAACATGCTGACAATGCTGATATGGAAGACAATGGCTGACAAGCAATATCTTGAGTTTGAGCGACCTATAGTCGAGTTGGAGAAAAAAATCTCCGATATGAGGGACTTCTCGGTCGGTGAGAGTATAGAACTATCCGGCGAGGTGACGGCCCTCGAAAGGAAACTCGAGAAGCTGCGTAGGGATGTCTATTCCCACCTGACTCGCTGGCAGAAAGTACTGATGTCGCGTCATCCTAGACGGCCATACACACTCGACTACATCCGAATGATGACGACCGATTTCATCGAACTTCATGGTGATCGCAGATTTGCAGACGACAAGGCGATGGTCGGCGGATTTGCCCGGCTCGATGGACGGCCAGCGGTAATTCTTGGGCAGCAAAAGGGGCGGGACACTAAGGAAAAGCTGTTTCGCAACTTTGGGATGGCTCATCCGGAAGGATATCGCAAGGCGCTACGCCTGTTTCGTCTCGCTGAGAAGTTCGAGATACCTCTGGTTATTTTGGTAGATACGCCGGGAGCCTTTCCCGGAATCGGCGCCGAAGAACGAGGACAGGCCGAGGCCATTGCCCACAATATTCGCGAGATGTCCCGGGTCCGCGTTCCGATAGTGGTCGTAATCATAGGCGAAGGAGCCTCGGGGGGAGCTTTGGGCGTTGGCATCGGTGATCGAGTGTTGATGTTGGAATACTCGTGGTATTCAGTCATATCTCCCGAGGGGTGTGCCGCGATACTCTGGCGCGATGCCGCAAAGGCGCCCGAGGCTGCTGAAGCCCTTCGCGTCACCAGCGATGACCTGAGTGAGCTGAAGATCATAGATGGTGTAATTCCCGAACCATCCGGCGGCGCTCACAATGATCCGACCGGGACAGCGGAATCTGTGAAGAAGCAAATCCTCAAAGCCTTCGATGAACTAGCACAACTGTCTGTTGAGGAACTGCTTGAACTGAGACTGAAAAAGTACTGCAACATTGGCGAGTTTGTGGAGAAGTGAGGATTTCTAAGATGCTGTCGGACCAACTGCTTTCAAAACTGGCCTGCCCTAAATGCAAAATGTCGCTCGATTATGATAAAGAACAAGACCGTCTATTGTGTAAACATTGTATGTTAGCCTATCGGATCACTGATAGTATTCCCGTGCTTCTTGTTGATGAAGCAGAAAAGATGTAATAGAGGTAACGTTAATGAAATTGTCCAAGTTCTGTGCCGAAGACCTGGTTGTTTTTGACCTTAAAGCAGATACCAAGCAGGGAGCCATCGAGGAGATGGTAGATTTGGTGTCAACATCAAGCATAGTCCTCGACCGCGATAAACTACTCAAGGATGTCCTCAGTCGTGAGGAACTGGTTACCACCGGCGTTGGGTTTGGCGTTGCATTCCCTCATGCCAAAACCAGAGCCGTCAAAGGAATCGTCATTGCCTTCGGTCGCAGCGCAAAAGGAATCGATTTCGACGCTATGGATGACCGCCCGGTTTCGCTGCTGTTTCTGATTGCCGCTCCCGAGGATGCCATAGGAGCCCACCTGCAGGTGATGGGTCGGCTGTCATTCCTGATGAAGTATGAAACGAATCGGCAGCGCCTGATGGAAATAACCTCGCCCGGGGAAGTGCTCGCGATGCTGGACGAACCAGCGCAGGGGTAGCTCCACAATTCGACCATGAACTGGATATCGAATCTTGTTTCCCGCTACTGGCGCAACATTCATCTTTCAGTAATAGTAGTTCTCTCGCTTGCTCTGGTCCTGGCCGGCAGTTCGGTCTCCACAAGAGTAAGCTACATTGTGATTGGTGGCATCTACTACCCATTCGCAAGGCTTCGAGACCAGATAGTAAAGCTGGTAACTGTTGACGAAGACAATCAACGTCTCCGCCTCGCTCTGGTCCAGGCATCTAAGAACCTTTCCCTGGCTCAGGAAGCACAGAGGGAAAACGAGCGACTTCGTTCCATCCTCGGCTTTGAGCCACATGCAGCCTACTCCCTTCGGCCCACCAAGGTTATTGCGGTACGCGGAAGCATCAATCCTACTTCTGTTGTTATAGATAAGGGATCACGAGATTCCATCGCCATCGATCAGCCTGTGATTAATGAGCGAGGTCTGGTTGGACGTATCCAATCGGTAACACCCGGGTTTTCCACAGTGCAACTCCTGACCGATCCAACCCATAGAGTAGCCGGAAGAGTAGCCCAAAGTAGAGAGATGGGAATCGTGCGCTTTGCCGCAGATCGCGGGCTGATCCTCGACAATCTGCCGATACAGGCCGCTGTTGCCGTTGGCGACACCATAGTTACTTCGGGGCTGGGAGGAATATATCCGGCGGGGCTCCAGGTCGGCATAGTAGTGTCGATTGAACGGGCCGAAGACGAGGTGTTCTGGCGGGTTCTGTTAAGCCCCACAGTCAATTTCCGCTCGCTCGAAGAGCTGTTCATTTTGGAGGCGCCTGTCGGTGAGTAAGCTGATTCCATACGCACTGTACCTGTATCTGGTTGCACTCCACGTAGTGATTCTTGAAGAGACAACCGCCATTTTCAGTATCGCTTTCAACTTGCCGGTTCTGCTCGTTATGATTATTGCACTGTACAAATCGGAAACCGCAGCCGCATGGTTTGGGTTTGGTGTGGGACTGGTGCTGGGCGCTGCTGTGCCGTCAACTATGGGGTGGCACGCCCTTGCCCTGGCGGCAATTGCCTTTGCCGCTTTCAATTTGAGGGAACGTCTGAACATTGAATCAGTCTACGCCCGACTGCTAATCGTGGTAACCGGTACGCTACTACACAATCTTCTCACCGTTGGGCTGTATCAAACGGAAGGGCTGTTCGCACTTTTCTTTACTGCCGGACTGGGTGGTACCGTGTATACCGCTGTGATAGGCTGGGCAGTGCTGGGGGTCAAGGAAGGTTCTCTGACATGGGCAAGAATCAAGAGCATATTCTGAGGGCAGAACGTGGTTCGACTTGGTGCCTCGCCGGCACGTGAACTCATAAGCTTTGGCGTCATATCGCTGGCCGTAGTGGTTCTTACCGTAGGCTTGGTAAAGCTTCAGGTTGTTCAGCATCGCGAGTTGGCGGAACAGTCTGAGAACAATCGCCTGCGCGTGCAACCTGTAATTCCAGGACGAGGGCGAGTATATGACCGCTATCGGCAGATTTTAGTCGATAACCGGCCGTCGTACACGGTTGCCGTAGTCCCCGCCGATGAAGTACCGGGCGTGACAGTCAACAATCTGGCCAAATTGATAGATCTGGATACACTCCAAATCCGCCGCCGTATCAAAAAGAATTTCGTCAGCAGATATCAGCCAGCCGCCGTCAAGCGAGATGTACCTTTTGAAGTCATCGCAGTTCTCGAAGAACAGAGCCGCAGATTCCCCGGTGTTATACTCCTGATGGAACGTGTCAGGCAATACGTGGATTCGCGGGGAATCGGCCCCATCACCGGCTACGTCGGAGAGGTCAACAAGCTGGAAAGGACCTCGTCGCGCAGTGCCGACTATCGGCTGGGTAGCCTGATCGGCAAGAAAGGCATAGAAAAACAGTACGATTACATGCTGCGAGGACGCGAAGGGACTCAATATGTCGAAGTAACAGCGTCCGGTCAGGTACTGGGCATTTATCGAAAGAAGAAACCGAACCCGGCTGTGGCGGGCGCCGATCTTATTCTGACCATCGATATCGACCTCCAGCGTCACGCTTTCCAGGTGCTCGACACCTTCTGTTGCGGGGCTGTCGTTGCTATGGATCCTCGCACTGGCGAATTGCTCGCGATGGCTTCATTTCCATCGTACGACCCCAACATCTTTTCGTCGGTCATTCCGGAAAGTCTTTGGCAGGCCATTACAAAAGATTCAACCCATCCCTTGCTGAATCGGCCGCTCGATGGTCTATATCCTCCGGGATCGACGACTAAATTGCTAACGCTTGGGGCCGCTCTGGAAGAGGGTATTGTCACTCAAAGTACAACTTTCAAATCATGTGCTGGCGGATACCAATTCGGCGATCGGTTTTTTCGCTGCTGGAAATCGGGCGGACATGGAATACTGAACGGTATCCACTCTGTCGAGCAGTCGTGCGATGTCTACTTCTACCAAGTCGGGCTTAAGCTGGGAGTGGATGGTCTTAGTCATTATTTCGATCTTTGCGGTTTTGGACGGCAAACTGGAATAGACCTGCCACGGGAAGCCGACGGACTCAATCCCAACAGCGCATACTATGATCGCCGCTATGGAAAAAGGAAGTGGACGCGAGGGCTTGTACTCAATAATGCTATTGGGCAAGGAGAACTCCTTTCGACACCACTTCAACTGGCCCAATTCTTCTCTGGTCTTGTAAACGACGGCCTGGTATATCGCCCACATTTGCTCAAGCGAATTGTCCGGCCTGACGGGCAGGAACAGGACATGGAACCGGTAGTGTCCTTTCGATTGCCGTTTACAAGAGAAACACTAGGTATACTGCGCGAAAGTATGCGGCTGGTTGTTGAAGGGGAGGAGGGAACAGCTAAGGCTCTTGGTAATAACAGGTTCACCATTGGTGGAAAGACCGGCACTGCCCAGAATCCGCACGGTGATAACCATGCCTGGTTCGTTGGATATGCTCCCATAGAGGACCCTCAGATAGTTGTCTGTGCAATACTCGAAAACGCGGGACACGGGGCGGAAGTGGCTGCACCGCTGGTGGCATCAATCGTCGACCGATTCTTTGTGCTACAAAGTCAGCACCAGGCCTTGTCCATGAATGAGAGAACAAAATAAAGTGATACTGGATTACCTACAACTCGACTGGAAACTGATCAGCGCGGCCTTTCTTTTATCGATCATTGGAGTACTTCTGATTATGTCGGCCCAATACCATGCTGACACGGATTACGAAAGGCTGTACTATCAGCGACAGCTCATCTGGCTCGCCATTGCCGTTGTCTGGTTCGTTTCTCTCATCCATTTGCCGATGAGACTGTACGATTTCGGGGCGTACCTGCTCTATGCTGTAATGGTTATTTCCCTGGTGCTCGTATTAATTGTCGGGTCGGCGCGGATGGGCGCGTCAAGGTGGTTCTCCTTTGGTCCGATCAACTTCGCGCCCTCGGATATGGCCAAGATTGCTGTGTTGCTGGCCCTGTCTAGGTTCCTGGCATACACAAAACTCCCTCCTTCGTCAAAACGACGCCTGGCCTTTACATTTGCTATTGTGGCCTTGCCGATAGCCCTGATCCTGCGCCAGCCCGATCTGGGGACTTCGCTTGTATTCCCGATTATTCTAATAGGGCTGTGGCTTTGGTCGGGGCTGTCCTTGTGGTACCTGCTATTGATTCTCTCCCCGATTGTGTCGCTGGTGGCAGCGTCGCACTGGCTATCCTGGGCGGTCTACCTGGTAGTCCTGTTCGTTTTCCTGTTTATGCTGCGCCCCGGTCTGGTGTTCGGTGTGGCTTCGGTAGTTGCTAACCTCGCTTTTGGGACTATTACTCCCTTCTTCTGGTCGCGTTTGGCCGACTATCAAAAACAGAGAATAATGATCTTCCTGGACCCCGGCAGTGATCCGCGCGGAGCAGGCTATCAAATCATTCAGTCCAAAATCGCCATCGGTTCCGGGGGGATTCTGGGCAAGGGATTTCTCAACGGTTCACAGAGCAGACTCGATTTCCTTCCGGAGCGCCACACCGATTTTGTATTTTCTGTTCTGGGAGAAGAGATGGGGCTGTGGGGGGCTGCACTTGTCCTGGTTCTGTTTAGCTACATATTCTACCGGTCGATAGTAATCGCCGGTCGCTGCCGCTCTCGATTTGCGTCAAATGTTGTTGCAGGGTCTGTTGCCATCTTGGTTTTTCAGTTCATTGTCAACATTGGAATGACGCTTGGCTTCATGCCAGTGACAGGTCTGGCCTTGCCGTTTTTGAGTTACGGAGGAACTTCGCTGGTAATGACCTGGACTTTGATCGGCCTGATAGTCCTTGCCGACTACCATTGGCAGGAGTATTAACCGCAATAGTCGCTTAGTAAAGGAGTGTCGTCTGACCGGTGTCACGCTGTCCGAAATGCCGTACATGCGAGCTCTCGCAACGCTCGCCTTCGGGGCTATCTGTATCAGCTTCGCACCGGTATTTGTCAAAATGCTTTTCGACCGAATGGGGCCAACGGAAATCGGAATGTGGCGCACCGGCCTCGGTTCCCTGGTCCTATTCGCCCTAGCTGCAGCTAAACGCCAACCGTTAGCAATGACACGTCGACAATTCTCCTGGTCGATTCTGGCGGGATTCATTTTTTTTCTGGACCTCTTCGTCTGGCATCGCTCGATCCTGTTCATAGGAGCCGGTCTGGCCACAATCCTGGGCAACACGCAGGTTTTCGGCACCGCTGCAATAGGACGACTTGTCTTCAAAGAACGACTGTCACCGATGTTCTACCTCGCCTCTTCAGCCGCACTGGTTGGAATTATCCTGTTGGTCGGTCCGGGGGAAGAAGTAATGTCCCACGACAAATATCTCTCGGGCATCGGCTATGGGCTGCTGACTGCTCTGGCCTATGCCTGCTATCTGGTGACCCTGCGTCTAAGTGGTCTGGGTAAGGAGTCGACTCCGGCCCTTACATTCATGGCCTGGACCTCGTTCTTCTCGTCGATATTTCTATTCTTGTCCGCTGTTATCGAAGGAGAGCCATCCATGTTGCCGGACTTATATGGCATTTTTGTCCTGTCTCTCCTTGCAATCATCGCGCAGGCAATCGGTTGGTGGGCGATATTCACCGGCTTGCCGCAGCTACCCGCCTCGCGCGCAGGTCTTGTGCTCCTTTTGCAACCTCTGCTCGCTACTGTGTGGGGAGTGTGGTTCTTTGGGGAATACCTTGCTCCCGTGCAACTGTTGGGGGCAGTCGTGACCCTTACAGCCATTTATGCAGGCATTTCCAGGCGACTGCAAACCGTCGCCACCGCAGAGAAGAGAGGCGAGTAATATCCTGCGACCAACTCGCTAATAGTGCAAATCACTTTCGGAAAACAAGCGATTCGGAGACCGGCCAACGACTCGGCGCAAAATGTGATTCATTGTATACGGGTCGTTGTCGAATCCGCCGTGCGATCTGCTCCTGCTGCGTGTGCCGCTGCTGCCACCGGAATAGACAATATGCGGCTGCGATCGAACACTGGCAACCATGTCCTTAAACTTTTCCATGCCCAGTATGGCCGTCTCTTTCTCTAATTCAAATGCATTTGAAACAAGGTATAACAGCGATTTACGGTAAATCGTTGCGACGCTGTCATCGCGTTCCAATCTGTCACTTAAATTATAGACAGTTAAATCATCAATTATGATGCGCGTCTGCCGCCGCAATACCGGCAGGTATGCCTCTTCGTAAAGATCGACTGTGCACGCAGGTGCCATCAGTGAGCAGGTCGAGAAACGGATTTGCCTCCTACGCATTGTCTGAAGAAGTTGTGCAATTACAACCCCACCGGTACTGTGCCCCACCAGATGCAACTTGACGCGACTCTGCCGCTCAGACAGATGTCGCACAAATCGATTCAGTGCATCACTACCGGCGCCATCCGGGGCAAAGGCATCGCGGGCATCCTGTTTCATTTCATCCCAGAGCAGCTTTCCCGGCCGCCGCACCAGCCCTTCGATAAAGCGGTCCGTAAAGTCGCTCAGCCCGCCAACCCGTTTCTCCGCTTTTTCTTCCTTGCGCGCAATAAGGTCCTTGAGTTCTTCGGCGATACCGGTGTCGTACATGACATGGAACGGATACACCCCATTGCTCTTGAACACATCTTTCATCGCGGCAATACGGCGCGCCGAATCTTTCGGCGAATTCAATCCACCGTGCACGTAGATCAACAGATGCTTGTAATCAGGCCGAGAGGCGACCAGTCTGGCTGTTTGTTCAACATCGAGTCCGTTGCTCCAGTACCGTCCGTTCTCGTTGTATGTACCGTCATCGATATGTACAAAATGTCCAGCGATTCTTGATCGATGAACTGTCGACTTTTCTGTCTTCTCCTCTCTCTCCGGATCCAATCGTGACGATTCTGGACGCATGCCGAAGATTTGTGGTGTCGGCAGAGCGAGACGAAAAACCCAGGCATCCATAACATTTGCTATCCAGTCTTCGTAGGTCCAAAGCGCAAGGCCGTTATTTCCCCACGATTTCGCCCAGGAATTCTGCACCCAGAAGCCTTTGTCATTGTAACCGACGACCGCAAAAGCATGGCCGGGCTCGGTCCGTTTGTATTGCTTAATTATGCCGGCTTTTGGATTGTCCCAGCCCCGGTGCACTTCTGCCGAGACCACAATTACACCGGCCTCATTGATGGCTGCGTGAAAATCTGTGATCACCGGTCTCAGTCGGTAGTATGC
>JBHHVC010000004.1:0-30770 GCA_046754125.1 Candidatus Zixiibacteriota bacterium | reverse complement strand
CCCGTGTTCGTCCGGCCTTCCAACACAGGCCGCGTAGACTCGGCTGCCGTCATCAGAGATCGTTATGCCGAACGGGCCAACAGTACCGACGGGGATATCCCATGTTTGTTTGGTCGACAATCGGAAAGCCACAATGGAATTGCCGAAGCGCGTTGTAACAAAAACCAGGTCATTGTCAGGATGCACAGCCATCAGCGTTGGTCCCCATATCAAACCCTGTTGGACGACCGGAATGTCCACAGAATCAACAACTCGTCGCTCTTTGATGTCCAGCACTCGTACCTGCAGACCATCCATGCAGGCAATGAAGGCAAGTGAATCGCGGTGGTCGATGGCTACGCCGAACGGCCCGTACTTGGGGTCCCCGGTCGGGGCATAGGCGGAGTCGGGATCAATGTCGACAAAGGCTACCGTGTCGGCGCGGGCATCCACGAGTGTCAGATTGTCGCTGAACCGATTACAGGCAATTACCAACGAACCATCAGATGTGATCTTGAGATCATGCGTAAAGGCCCCCGCCTGGAGCGATGCAATCTTGGTAAGGTCGGCCAAGTTATACTTGTGAATTTGAGTTGGATCGGTGGAATTGGAGAAATTGCAAATGTACCCAAACAAACCATCGGCGCTGATTGCAATTGCACTGGGCTGGAAGGCTACCGGCACTATTGTCGAATCGATGAAGCTATTGTCGGCAGCATCAAACTTGCCGATAAACGCGTCGCCGGATCCCAAGACGTCGATGAGAGTCGTAATATAGAACCTGCCCCCATCTGGGGAAAACTCTATGTAATGCGGCATGGCTACATGAGTGTCAATCGAATCGACTCGCTTCAGGGTCTGTGTGTCGTATATATACATAGTGTTGTCGCCCTGATTCAGCACATAAAGCCTACCGTCAACGCCGCCGCCCGGTCGCGTCGTCGGGCCATTAGTTGTGTCATCGTCGCTGCCGCATCCTGATAGCATTGCGATTGTGGCCATCATCATGATAGCCAGGCTCATTCTTCCTTTGCACATTATGTCATACTCCCAAAGAAATCGTGTTCATTCATAGCGTCACCATAGCGACTCGAGGAAACAACGTCCTTGTGATCGTCTTTCCCCCGAATCTGCTCAAGGCAGAACTGTCACTGTCGACAAGCCTGAGGCCATATCGACGATTGGTATTGGTAACAAATCCTCCTGGCCAAAGGCACGAAAAGTACTTGGGCCAAAGCTGCGGAAACGCAGTTTCATCTCGACCGACAACGGCCCTGCAGTACCCTGCGGTACAGCAACGCTGTATGTCTCGTGTCTGGTCTGATTGGGGTAAATGGCCGGATTATCCAGACCAGCCGCTTCCCAGGTAGCTCCGGTTTTTGTGGAATCGGCTCGAAGCATCTGCGCTTGATAGTTGACCAAATCAGGGTCTCTTTCAGGGAAATCGCTGCTCTCGTCCATCAGATCATCGTTAGCATCGAACATCCCCGACGAGTAGACAGTATCTCCCAGCGCATCGGTCACCACTACCGCCAACCACATCTGCCGGTTAAATGGTACTCCGGATGGCACGGCATGTCCGGTCTTATCGTTTGTAACCGTTGCAGAGATTTCCATTGCTGAACCTGCGGTGACTGAATCGGGAATCCCAAACTGGACAGTCAGGGCGTTTTGCAGCATCTCGGTCACTGCAGCAAGCTGTTCCGGCTTGTTGGGAAACTCGGTCAGCACAACATCGGCCCCAATGAAGTCATGCCGATGAACTATCCTGTCCGGTCCCTGGGTTGCGGCTTTGCCGACGTAGGTTGTCATATGACAATCATTACACGTTTTTCCAGTCATGGCCAGCCCTCCATCGCGCCATTCGCGAAAAACAGCCTCAAGCGGGAATCCGTTGGAAAGGACAAAATCGTGACACGACCCACAGTACTCGCCGGACGGATACAGAGAGTTGTACTCCTGCTTGTGAGCTGTTGTACTTACGGGATTATCAATTGTGCCGTACTTGACTTCTCCCGGGTTCAGGTCATACCGGCCGTTTTCAAGACCATGAATCGATGAAATCGAATGGCATAAATCACATCCAATCCCCTCCGCAGAAACCGGGCTCATATCAGCAACGTCAAAGCCTCCCCACGGCGTCTCACCCGACATGCTTCCGATACGGGCATGACAGGGCATACAGGCCTGGTCGAGGGCATTGACATAGGCACTCTGGCCAGCCACGTTTATGGCCATCCAGAGAGGGTCCTGTACCGAGTAGGCATGGCGTGACCCACTCCACTGATCGTACTGATCGGGGTGGCAGGTCATGCAACTCTCGGCCGGAGAAAAATCTGCGGCGGTCAGTCCGGCATCTGTGCCCGACGTATCAATGGGATTGTTATCGATAGGGTTGTCCGAGCCGCTGTCACAGCCGGGGAGAGCCAGAGCTAGCCAGCCAGCTATAATCAACAGCAAACTCAGAGGATTGAAAAGTAATCGCGATGTTTTCATGGGCCATTCCTTCTCTTTGGCTCGCTCCGAAACCCGGGCGACAGATCATTCATACGTCCAATAAAAAAGGTACCGCTCTCCATCATATTGGTCAAGTGATTATAGTGTTAATCCTGATCTTTTTGGTTTAGCTTATTGTTGTAATGGACCATTTTAGTAAGCGGACCTTGGTGGGCTAAGCAATTGCCCGGAGCGAGGATTAGTCAGGTTTGTCAAAATGGGGACATGTTTTGACCTTTATTTTTGGCGGATTTTGCGACTTTTGCTGTATATTATAGTGTATGGTACTTCTTAAAACAGCGATGCTCTGCTTGGTAATGGCGACCTTGATCCCCCTGCAACCAGCGATGGCTCAACGTGAGGCGCGGCGCAGAATTGGCGGGCCGCAGGTCGGGCAGGTCCTCAAGGGCAGCAACCCCGATCCTTCCGCTGTCAAAGTGGCTCGATTGCATTATAGTGGCGGAGGCGACTGGTATTGGGGAGGGTCGGCGATACCGAACTTCCTGAAGTTTGTGCAGGATAACAGTGATTATCCGGTAGATACTCTCGAGCAGACTGTAGCTATCATGGATGCAGAGCTATTCCAGTATCCATTTTTGTTTGCAACCGGGCACGGCGTGATTGCTTTTTCCGGCGAGGAAAAGGAACGATTGCGAAGATACCTGCTGGGAGGCGGATTCCTTTTTGTGAATGACTCCTACGGAATGGCACGGACCTTCCAAAAGGAGATGGCGAGTCTCTTTCCGGAGAGGAAGGTGGTTGAGATTCCATTTGACCATCCGCTTTACCACTGTTTTTATGACTTCCCGAATGGTCCGCCCAAGATTCACGAACATGACGGCAATCCGCCCAGGGGATATGGCTTGATTGTCAACGGGCGGCTCGCCGTGTATTTTCTCGTGGAGTCGGATATAGGCGACGGTTGGGAAGATTCGCACGTCCATAATGATCCTCCGGAAAAGCGAGAACAGGCCTTCAAAATGGGGTTGAACATACTGACCTATGCCTTGTTGTTTTAGATAGCGAAAAAGTCTCGGGTTTTTCGCCACCCGGCCCAACCTTTGCAGTATCAGATGCCTTGGCGACATGTCCGAAGATCATAGAAGTACCGGTGAACGGAAAAAGGACAACGACATGAAGAATTATTCAAACAGTATGGAGCTTGTCCGGGCACTCAAGAACACACTTTTCAGGCAACGACTAGTGATTTTTGTCGCCGGGCTTTTTGCAACCGGAGCCTCAGCCGTACTTTCATGGCTTGGTCTGTCGTTACTGGCCGGCATAATCGTGCTACCCGTTTGGCTGAAAATCAGCCTGTTAGCGGTCGCCTCCCTCGTCACCATATACGCCTTCGCCCGATTCGCCGTTTCTCGGTTGTTCACCGGATCGACTCAGACTCTTGCCGTCGATCTGGAGACCCGCCATTCTGAACTCAAAGGTCGGCTGGTCGCGGCCCTTCAGTTCGCCGAAAAGCAAAAGACTCCGGGGTATTCCGCAGAGCTTATGGACCTCACTGTTGCGCAGGCACTCGAACGTTGTGGACGGATCAACTTCTCAGAGACTGTCAGATTCTATCCTCTATGGCGGTCAGGCCGATTGGCACTGGGTGGGGGTCTGCTCGCCCTCATTATGGTTGCGCTGGTACCCGGTCTGTTCAGTCATTCCTTTGAGGTCTACTCGCACCCTACCATTGAAATCGCGCCGCCCCTCGGGTATAGCTTGGTGCCCTTGCCCGGTTCAACTGAATGGGTCAAGTACCGCGACATCGAGATCGGGGCAGCTCTCGTCGGTGCTGGTTTGCCTGATCACGCATCCGTATTTCACCGTCTTGCGGGCGGTAGTTGGCAGCGGACCGAGATCGATACACGCCGGTTGAAGCACTACCAGTCCGGCGACGGCGATTCATTATTGGTAACGACGACTCTTCGTCAGATTAACCGCTCATTCGACTACTATGTGGAGGCTGGCCGAGTCAAAACCGAGGTGATGAAAGTCGATGTTGTCGATCGTCCTCGAGTCACCGGCATCAAGTTGTCAGTGTTCTATCCCGAATACACATCGCTTCCGCCGACAACTATCGATGAAAACAACGGATCAGTATCTGCCATCACAGGCAGCCGGGTCAGTATGCACGTGGAAACCAATCTGCCCATACGGCAGGCCTCGCTGATCTTTTCCGATTCCAGTCAAACTCCTCTTGAGGTCAGTGATCGTTCGGCAGAGACATCGCTGCTCATCGCGCGCTCAGCCTCGTACCACATTCGACTGGTCGATCGACTCGGTGAAATCAACCCTGACGCCATTGAATACTATATCACAGCTATCCCCGACGAGTATCCCTCGATAGATGTTATTCGGCCTGGTTTTGACGTTAATCTTGACGACGAAATGCTGCTGCCCCTGAAGGTGCGCATATTTGACGACTACGGCTTTTCATCTTTGGTACTCAAATACTCAACCGTGTCGCGTAATCGTCCTTCGGACGAACACGTTGCTGTCCTGCACTTCTCTGACAAGATCAAGACCGAGGGCGAAGTCGAATTCAATTGGGACATGGATCAGTTGAATCTCTTCCCCGGCGATTACGTTATCTACTCCCTTGAAGTGGCCGACAATGATCAGATTTCCGGACCCAAAGTAACATCTTCTCGTCGCTACATCGCTCGGCTGCCGTCGCTGGAGGAAATCGTCGCCCAGACTGAGGCCGAAAACGTTCAACGAATTGGTGATACTCGCAACCTTTTGAAGCGCGGACAGGAATTGACTTCTCGTTTGAAAAGCGCCGTGCGCAAGCTGAAAGCAAATGAGAAGAACTCGCGTAAGGCAGACTGGCAGCAGACAAAGGATATCGAGTCTATTGTAAAAGAAAACGAAAACATGCTGGACGATGTCGAGAAGATCGCTGAGAAAATGGACGAATCCCTTGAGCAATTGGCCAAGAATGCTCTGGTTAACCGAGAGATACTCGAGAAAATGCAGCAGATTCAGAAACTGTTTGAGGATGTGGCTACTCCCGAAATGCGGGAGGCTCAGAAAAAGCTGGCCGAGGCGCTGTCCAAAATGGATCGCAAAGAGATTGAGGATGCGATGAAGCAGCTTCAGATGTCGCAGGAGGAGGTCCTGCAGCGTCTGGAGCGGACGTTGGCTCTTCTCAAGAAGATGCAGGCGGAGCAAAAAATGCAGGCCATGACTCGCAAGGCAGAAAACATCCTCAAGCGGCAGGAGCAAATGAACAAGGAGACGAAGTCTGCTGACAAGTCCGACCTCCCCGGCAAGAGCGAGGAAGAACAAAAGATCAAGGCCTCACTGGACGAACTGAAAAAGGAAGTGGGCGAGCTCAAAGAAATGCTCAAAGAGGCCGGTATGGAGCAATCGGAAGAAGCCAACAAATTCGCAGATGCCGTCCAAAAAACTGATGCCGACCAGGACATGCAGCAGATGTCACAGTCCATGCAGCAGCAGAATAAGCAACAGGCCTCGAAGCAGGGGAAGCAGGCAAAGTCCAAGCTGACTCAAATGCTCGACCAGATGCAGCAACAAATGATGGCCATGAGCGGAGACGACAACGAAAAGACAAAACGTCTTATGCAAGCAGCGATCAACGATGCCAACTATTTGTCGAAGGATCAGGAAGACCAGCTCCGCGAGGCGGCTGCTCTGAACGCCCGCTCTATGATGTTGCGCGATCAAGCCCGTGATCAACAGGACCTGGCAAGTGCCTGCTCCGGCCTGAAATCACGGATTGGCGAACTGGGAAAGCAATCTCCTTTTGTCGCCGCCGAGCTTCAGCGTCTGGTTGAGGATGCCACACGACAGATGCAGGTCGCAGTGGATGCATTTGATGCCAAGAAGGGAGCACAGGCTCAACGGGCTCAAAGAGAGGCCATGACACAACTCAATCAGGCCTCCATGCGCATGATGGAGTCGCTCGATCAACAAAAGCAGTGCAACAAGGGCGGTAATTGCAACAAGAACCAGTCGAAGCTGCAGTCGATATGTAATAGCCAGAACAAACTCAACCAGAATACCCAAAAGCAGTGCAACAACCCCTCGAGTGGTAACCCGCGCGATGGGGCCGCTGGACGAAAGCAGTTGCAGAAACTGGCGGCTGAACAAGGGTCAATTCGTAAGTCACTCGAAGACCTCAATAGAGAGTTCGGCGGTTCCCGCCAGATTCTGGGACGGCTCGACGACATTGCAAGGCAGATGAAAGAGGTCGAGGAAGAGTTGCAATCGGGGCAAATAGGAGAAGAGACAGCCGAGCGACAGCTTCGCATTTTCTCTCGCTTGCTCGAAGCATCCCGGTCGTTGCAACGAAGGGACTTCACAGACCAGCGTCAGGCGACGACGGCCGCTTCCGAAGCGTTCCTTGTGCCGAATGGTCTCACCGATGACGTTCTAAACGATGAGGCCAAACTGGAAGACCGCCTTCGGCAATTCCTGAGCGAGGAATACCCGCGCCAGTACGAGAGCCAGATCAAAGCGTATTTCAAGGCCCTGTTAAATAGTGAAACCCAGGCGGCCGGATCGACTGCTAGATGATGTTCCGCCTCCTTGCCCTGGCCATAGGTCTTTCGTTGTGCTTCGGTGCTTTTTTTGCGGCCGACATTCAATCGGCCGATCGATCGGGAATAAATCGGCCCGATTCGGACTTCAATAAACAGCTAAATGTAGCACGAAAGTTGTTACGGGAAAGAAACTATGCTGGGGCATCCGCGATCCTGGAATCACTCTGGGAGGTCGATCCACATAACCAAGTCGTCTACAACCAACTGCGGTCCTGCTATTTTCAACTGAAACAGTTCTTCAAGGCGGACCAATTGGCTCGGCGAATGATAAAGGTGCGCGGCGACAACTACCGCTACCACATGCAATTGGCCGAGGCATTGCTCAGGCAAAATAATCGCGATTCTGCTCAAACCGCATACGAACATGCAATAGACAATTGCCATCTTGACGTATCTCAATTGCAGGTCGTCATCAGGTCTATGGTGGCCTACGGCCTGGAAGACGGAACTCTGACACTAATAAGAGAACTGCGGACGTCCCTTGCTGACAGTTCGGCTTTTGCCGTATCTCTCGGTGGCTTGCTGGAAAAGCAGAACAAGTATTCAGATGCTGCTGCAGAGTATTTCACTGCCTTAAGCGACAGCACTAACAGTGCCATCACGGCTGAGAAAAGGCTGTTGTCGTTGCTGGCCTTTTCGGAATCTGCTGACAAAGTTGAGCGGGTACTGCTTGATCGGTCCAGGTCAAAAGCCAACAAACGCTCGCTCAGGCTGCTGAGTACGCACTATTTAAAGTCCAATCAGTTTCAAAAGGCATTTGAGTTCGCTGTGGCGCAGGACTCTGCGGAAGGATCCAATGGCGTAAGTCTTCTCCGATTCCTCCGTAGTTGCGTGGAACGAAAGCTCGATTCAGAGTCCATTCGCACTGCAGAGTACTTGCTCGGGAAGTATAAGGGAACTCCGATCATGCTGGAGACTCACTTCATTTATGCGGATGCCTTGACCCGGCTTGGTCTTTACGATCGCGCAATTGCGGAGTACGATTCCATTTTTGCCACCTATCTGCAACCCCGCGATCAGGCAGAGGCGCTGTATCGCATCGGCAGCATATGTCTCAACCATCTTTATGACTACGAACGTGCCCGGAAATACTACGATTCCGTGATCGCGCATTATCCGGCGGGAATAGGGTATATCAAAAGCCGGATGGCCGTGCCGCACTGCTTCTTGCGGCAGGGAGAACTTGGCGAGGCGGCTTCAAGGCTCGGGCAAATCCAGAGCATGCGCACGAATCAGGATAATATGGAAGAGATCGCATACTACCGGGCTTTGGTTCACTTTTTTGCAAAGCAGTTCGATTCGGCCTCTACGGCGTTAAAGAAACTGACCGTCGACTATCCGCGAGGATACTACTTCAACGACGCCCTTAGTCTGATGCTCATACTCGACGAAGCAGATGGAGCTAAACAGGAGGTATATGATTTTTCCAATGCTCTCTTGTTTCAGGAGCGTCGGATGCCCGATTCGACTCTTGCGACTCTAGAAGAAATAGCGGGCTCCCCGGGGGCCGTGCTGGCGGATGTGGCCTTGTACCGAATGTCTCAAGTGACACTCGAAGGGAGTGACTCGACTCAAACCGTTGAGTTGGTCGACCGACTTGCCGAAGGTTTTCCGGAGTCCTACTACTTGCCGTATGCTCTGAAAACAAAAGCGGATATTCTGATGAGTTGGCCCGGGACTGGACCGGACGAAGCCAAAGGCATCTATAGAAGGCTGCTCGAAGAGTTCTCTGACTATCCCTTTGCCGCCGAGGTTCGCAAGGTGATGCGTGAAATCGAAGCCGGGGAGTCCCCGTCAAGCTAAGGTCTGATCTGAATCCTGAAGTTTCTTCTTGCCACTCTTGAGAATCTTGACCTGCTGTTCCAGGCTGAAAATCCTTGACGCATAATTCTCTCGTCTGGCCAGCTTCATCTTGGTAGTTGTCCTCAGGAGCAAGCCGATAGAAATCAGCATAAACAGCACCGAATTTACCTGGCGGAATATCTCGCCCATGTTGAAAATCGAATCCATAAAGGCCAAAATACCCAGGAAGAACAAAACGCCACACCATATAAACATACTACACTCCAAGCATTTATCGAACGTGTCGGACAGGTCAGAGTACAATTATTAGGTTGTCTTTGGACAGTACCGATGTATATTCTGACCTTTGTGTCCTGTATTTGTACCGTCTTAATTGTTATCGGTCCGGTCCTTGGCCGGCTTTAGGAGGATACCTTGACTGATTTGTCTATACGCCGTCCGGCGGAACTCGATCGGACAAACGCCGTTTTGGCGGCCTTTGTATATGTCATTTCGTTTGTTGTTTACGCCATGACGGTTCAGCCGACCCTCTCATTCTGGGATTGTGGAGAGTTTATAGCCTGCGCCCGGATTCTCGGGGTGCCTCATCCCCCGGGGACGCCGCTGTTCATTCTGTTGGGCAGGCTGTTTTCATTGATCCCGTTCGTTGACGACATTTCCTACCGGATCAACTATATTTCGGTGATTACTTCGGCTTTGACAGGCATGTTCAGCTACCTGTTGACTGTGCGGTTGGTGAGTTATTTCTTCGCGGAAAGGGCCAGCCAGCCCCTAAATCGATATATTGCCTACATTGGAGGACTTGCCGGAAGTCTGTTTGTGGCTTTTAGCCGTACCAACTGGGGGAACTCGGTTGAGGCCGAAGTGTACGGCCTGGCTCTGGCCTTTACGGTAATGATAGTGTGGCTCACCCTTCGCTTTTATGAAGATAGAGGTTCGATCGCATCAGCGAAAACACTGATCCTGATTTTCTATGTTGCGCTGCTCGGTGTCGGGCTGCACATGACCGTTTTCTTAGTTGTCCCGATTTGCGCCATCTTTTTCGTGCTAAATCGATCAGCCAGCGCAATGGACTGGCTTTTGGTGTCCGCCTTTTTCATTGTAGAGCTTCTGCTCATAATGCTCTTCTCCAACGGTCGGGGCGGGGCGACTGTCTTCTATACAGTCTCTCTCCTTTTGGTGGCGGCTCTGCTGGTAAAGCTGTACAACAAGATAAACTGGATGATCTTCGTGGCAACTGCGTCAGTTGCTACGGTCATGATAGCCTTTCAGGTTTATATGCTCGCCACCCTGGCAGTGCTATTTCTGCTGACGCCATTCGCTATGCTATGTCGAAGCATCTCGACACGAATGAAGATAGTGGTGCTGGTTGCTATTGGTTTGCCGGCAGCGGCTCTCTGGTTTTTTCTCACAGGCTCCGGCGTGAGCGAAGTAGAGGTTCTGGTGGCAGCAGCCGCAGCAGGCGGATTGGGGACGCTCATTTCTACTTACTCGGCCAAATACAACCACGCCTTCAATTGGAAAGGCAGTATTGCCATAGTCATGATAGGGCTCATTGGCATGTCGGTGCATCTGTTTATCCCAATCCGCTCGTTGCACAATCCGCGCATCGACGAGAATAACCCCTCGCGGGGTTTTGACAGCCTGGTACCGTGGGAATGGGATACCAGCACGTTCATCAGTTTTCTGGACCGCAAGCAGTATGGCCAGGTGTCAATGACCGATCGGATGTTCAACCGCCGAGGCTCGTGGTCGAATCAACTCGGTCGGCATCCACATATGGGCTTCTGGTCGTATTTCGAGGAACAGTTTTCGCCGGGAGGGTGGCTGTTCTTGTTCCCGTTCTTTTCTCTAGGCGTCATCGGGTTACTCGTTGCCATACGAAAGCGAATAGAGGTCGGTATGCCCTTTCTGGCGTTGTTCTTATTGGCATCGATAGGACTTGTGCTATACATGAATTTTGCGGACGGCACTAAGTATAGTTTTGTGACAGGCGATGCCTATCTGGAAGTGCGTAACCGGGACTATTTCTTCACTCCTGCCTTTGTCTTCTTCGGCGTGGCTATGGGGATGGGCCTTTCGGCGGTTATACTCTTCCTGAAGAACAAGCTGGCAACAGATGATATCAGTAAGCAAAAGATGATCGTCTACGGAGCCTCGGTACTTGTGTTGTTGCCGGTAGTTTCATTAGCTCATAATTACCACGTAAACGACCGTTCAGATAACTACATCCCATATTACTATGCGACCAATCTACTTGATACATGCGCACCTAACTCGTTACTGTTCACATCCGGCGACAATGACACCTTCCCTCTGTGGTGCGTACAGGAAGTGTACAATTATCGCAAGGACGTGCGTGTTGTCAATCTGTCGCTGCTCAACACGGATTGGTATATCGAGCAGATGAAAAACCGATACGACGTACCCATTTCACTATCTAACGACCAGATACTGTGGTATCCGGTAGACGATATAAACGCCCCGATGGGGAGGCGCCCTCTCAGGCAGTACTACAACAGGCTACGCAAGCAACAACTGTACTTGCAGCCCACTCGCTTCGGCAATTCAATTCTCAAGGTTCAGGACGTAATGGTAGACGAGATCGTTCTTGAGAGTATCACGAATGTGGACGGTGATCGCTGGGAGTACAAGCAGCCAATTTACTTCTCATCACAGCCATATGCCGCATCGCCGCTCAAGCTGCGCGAACGTGCGGTAGCCGAAGGCTTGTTGTATCGACTGGCGGAGGAACCGGTTCCAAGACTAATCGATGCAGAAAAGGGTTTTGACCTGTTCCAGAATACTTACACCTTTTCCGGCTACAAGGATTCCCATGTCTACCGCGACGAAAACGCTACCGGGGTCTATATTTCCGTTGGCATAAATGCTCTTCGCCTGTTTGACGAACTTGTTCGTACAGAGCAACCGGAAAAGGCCAAGACGATAGCACAGAAGATGATCGACGTCTACCCCGAGTACTGGCAGACCTATCTTTTGCTGGGAGATCAATACACCAAGGAAGGCGACACGGCGCGTGCAGACGAGTTGTATGTGATGTGGCACGACACGCTCGCGGCTTTCTATGAATCCAATCCGGAGAACCTGTTCTACATGCAGGACTTGGCTATGGCCAAGTTTGAATTGGGCAAGCGCACAGACGATTCGCTGTTGACAGAGCAGGGCATACAGTTGCTTTGGGATGCCTTTATGGCCAATCCCAACAG
This sequence comes from Candidatus Zixiibacteriota bacterium, assembly GCA_046754125.1. Taxonomy (GTDB): domain Bacteria; phylum Zixibacteria; class MSB-5A5; order GN15; family FEB-12; genus JBHHVC01. The sequence continues at coordinate 18,697 of JBHHVC010000004.1, read as the reverse complement.
TAACTATGCCTTCCGAAAGCTGGTCACTGTGCTATCGCAACGTGGACGCTTTGAAGAAATCCAGACCGCGGCGCGGCAGTTTGCAGACTACAAGATCAACCAGGGTGATCCTTTCGTACAGCAGATACTAGGCATCACCAAGCCGGGCGGGTTGCGTCGAGATCCGTTTAACTAACAGTTGCGATTGTTGCTGGGATAGGAAATAGTGTATGAGGTGTGTCTAGTCGGCGACAGTTTCCAGAACCGGCTCCCTCTGTCGTCCGTTGGTTATTGCCGCGAACGCGGCAATCCATCGGGCGAAGGTCCTGCTGCCAGATCGCAAAACTGAAGACTCAAGTTCTACAACATTCCCAAAGATTTGAGTTTGCCGCCTGGTCGAGTGACCTCTGCGAGACCTGCTCGCGCGCACTCGGGAAAGCGCACCCTTCAACAAACCGCAGAAACCGGGAGTCGGCTCAAACAGTCTCAGTTTTTGTTTGCTCTTTATCCGGCGGGGGGATAAACTAATGCAATTGTTGAACGATACATACAGTATCGACTGAAACGCAGGCTGCTAAAACAGGACAAAAGGACTTGTCGTGGGACTTCTGGACGCCATTTCAAATGACATAGCTATCGACCTCGGCACCGCCAATACACTAGTGCACGTGCGAGGTCAGGGCATTGTCCTGAACGAGCCGTCGGTAGTGGCTATCGAAAAATCAACCGGCAAGGTGCTGGCCATCGGGTCCGCAGCTAAGGAGATGATGGGTCGCACTCCAAGCGGGATTGCCGCCATTAGACCGCTTCGAGACGGTGTCATCGCTGATTTTGAAATATCCGAAAAACTGATAGCAGATTTTATCCGCAGGGTAGTAAGGCACAAGTACCTGATGAAACCCAGGGTCGTTGTCTCGGTGCCGTCGGGGATCACTGAAGTAGAAAAGCGGGCTGTGCGCGATTCCGCCGAAAACGCGGGGGCACGAGAAGTATACCTGATTCAGGAACCGATGGCGGCTGCGATCGGTGTCGGTCTGCCCGTCGACCAGCCCTCAGGTAGCATGATTATCGATATCGGCGGGGGGACATCTGAAATTGCAGTGATCGCTTTGAACGGAATTGTCAATAATACATCGATACGTGTTGCCGGAGATGAACTTAACGAATCTGTCATCATGTATCTTAAGAAAAACTACAACCTTGCTATCGGCGAGCTTACTGCAGAAGATATCAAAATCCGAATAGGTTCGGCATTTCCACAGGACAAGGAGTTGTCCCTTGATATCAAAGGTCGAGATCTTGTAGCTGGTGTCCCCAAGAATCTCAAGTTGTCATCGGTACAGGTACGGGAAGCAATGTCTGAGACTATTGACAGTGTAGTAGAGGCCGTGCGGCAGGCACTGGAACGAACTCCACCTGAATTGGCCTCCGATATCCTAGAACGTGGAATCATCCTGACCGGCGGAGGGGCTCTCCTTCGCGGTCTGGATAAACGGCTGCGGCAAGAGACAAACCTGCCCGTAAATGTGGCCGAAGACCCGCTTACATGTGTCGTTCGAGGGGCTGGCAAAGCGCTTGACGATCTGGCTGGCTATACCAAGGTTGTCGAAAAAAGCCGCCGCGACTGAATTACCCGATTCTTCCCACATCTTTCTAGTTCAAATCTGAAATCGTGCCTTCGCGTTCAGCAGACGAGTCTGATTAATCTTTTTCTGGCCGCGACGGTCTTAGCTATGGAACTTTCGAGGATATGAAACATGACGAAACATCAACAACTAATGATCTGGTCCGACGGGCCAAAGGCGGAAACCAAAAGGCGTTTTCCAAGTTGGTGCGAGAAGTGATGAACCCCGTACTAGCCCACGCTTACAGAATGACCGGCGATACTGAAGCCGCTCGCGACCTGGCCCAGGACAGTTTTGTCGCTGCATGGGAGCACTTGCACGAGTTGAAAGAGACGGCGCGATTTAAGAGCTGGCTCTTCCAAATCGTGTCGAACCGGGCGATCAACTATCTAAACCGGCGATCCCGACAGGCTCAGCAACTCGAGGCACTCCGTTTGGACGGTGAATCAGTGTCCTCGCATTCATCTGCCCCCCCCTCAGAGCTTTGGAGTAGTCGACTGAAGCGGGGCATACGGTCATTCATGGCCACGTTACCGCTGCAGCAGCGTCAGGTGTTTGACCTGCACTTCTATCAGGGTCTTACGTTCGTCGAAATCGCCTCGGTCATCGGCAAGGCTGAGGGGACTGTAAAGACACATTATAGGCAAGCAGTCATCAAACTTCGTGACCTTGCACGAAAAGAGGGGTGGCATCGATGACCTGTGAAGAGTATTCAGATCGGCTTTTAGAGTGTGTGGGCAGTGTGAATTTGCCGAGCGATCTGGCAGAGCATCTTTCTGAGTGCGAGGCATGTCGCAACGCATGGACTGAGCTTAAGCGGCTCGCTGAGTCGTTGGCAGCCGACGCTGACCTGTCCCTCGGCGACGAAGAGATAGAACGTCTTTCACGTGCGGTCGATCTGAGAATCCAGCAACTCGATGCTGCTCCCACAGGCATTCCGAAGAAACTTCGAGCAAGAACTTTCCCGGGTTGGCCACGTCTGCTCGCCTCCGCCGCTGTCATTGCCTTGGTCCTTGGTGTCGGAGCAATCGGCTATAAACTGGGTCAGCACTCACCGCCGCTTCAGGCTGAATCTGATTCTACTGGCTCAGCCTATGTGTCAAGCGTGGGCGAGGTCCAGTCGTCTGCTTTGGACGAGAGCGACATTGAAGGCTTGTTATCCGATTACGCCCAGAATTACTCTTCAGGGGCCAGCAGCCAACTGCTCGACGATATCAGCGACGATGAACTGGAGTATCTTCAAACGAATCTAAATGTCGAGGGTTTGCTGTGAATAGATTAGTCCTTTTGCTCGCTGCATCGCTAATGGCTGTCTCATTGGCCGCAAACGGCTCAATTGCTCAACCCCTGCTTGATCTAGGCGGCCCAGCAGCTGATTCATTTGGTCGGCCTCCACTTGTCAAACCGGGCAGTTTCCCACTGCCGCCGGACGATCGGCATCGTAAACATCTTGAGCAACTCAGAATGTTCAAACTGCTTGAGTTGCTTGACCTGTCTGAAGATCAGGAAGATGAGTTCATTGTTGCTTTCCGCCGCCAGCGCAGAAAGCACCGTGATTTGGACCGCCGACGCATGGCTTTGGTCGATAGCATGGCCGTTAGTCTTAGAGGGAAGGTCCCTGCTGAAAAGGCAATATATCGTGCAGCTGACAAACTTGCAGCTATGGAAGCTGAGGGGCGAGCTCTGCGCGACAGGTTTATTAATCGCGCCCGCTCAATCCTGACTGCTCAACAGTTCGGACGGCTGATTATCTTTGAGAGCAGATTTGAGTTGGAGATGCTTCGTACCCTGAACGCTTTTCGTAGTCGCGGGGGGCGTGGCAAGCAACGCGGATTTCGTGACTTGCACGATTCCCAGTTTACGGGCGAACGACGCTGACTGATACAAGTTCACACATCTGAAAAAGGAGGATAGTGACATGAAACGCATGATGATCTTAACTTCGGTACTGCTTGCCATCGCGACAATGACAGTGGCCGCGCCGGGCGGGCATGCTCCCGGTCATCGGGGTCCACATGGAGAGTTCGGCAGAGATGCGAGCGGTCCCGGCCATTTGCTCAGGATTGCGGACGAGATCAAACTGACCGACCAGCAGAAAGAGAAGCTTGAGAATATGCTCGTTGAATTTAAGATGGAGAAGATCGATCTTACCGCGAGCATGGACAAGGCGAAAGTAGTTATGAAGGCGTTGATGCACCGTGAAGATGCTCCTGAAAGGGAAGTGATGGATGCTATCGACGATCTGTCCAGCCGCAAGTCGGACCTGATGAAAATGCGCTACACCCATAAGAAGGCAGTAAAGGCACTGCTCACTGACGAGCAGACGGCCAAGCTGAAGGAACTTCGTAAAGCGCGCCGAAAGAAAATGCGCCACAGCCTTCCGGGTGGGGAAGGCCCTGATCACTCTCTCCGTCCGGGTCGGCGCGGGAGATTTGGCCGCCGTTTGTAGCTTTGAAGCGGCGAAGCTGCTTTGATCACACGGCGCGACCGCAAGGCGCCTCCACAAAAAAAGCCCACCGACAGGTGGGTTTTTTGCTATACTCACGAAGGTCTATCTCTGTCGGCAGAATAAGTTATCCAATTCGGCGCCAGTATGACGGCAGTCTGCCATTTTGGCGCATGCATCTCTCTCCCGCTTGACGACTTAATCTGACTACCTTACATTTCCGTCATGGCTATCGATAAAGAACAGGTCCTGAAGTACATCCGTACCGAATTGCCGCACCCGATGAAAATCAAAGAACTGGCCTCGGAGATGTCTATTCCTACCAATCAGTATGCGGCATTTCGTCGCGTCATAAAAGACCTCATAGATTCCGGAGAGCTCGTTCGGCTCAGGCGAGGCAGAGTTGGCCCTGCTTCTCAACTTAACATCGTGGTCGGCACAATTTCCATCACACGGGGCGGTACCGGATTTGTCAAACGAGATGACGACACAGATGAAATTGTCATCCCCTCCAGCAATCTGTCCGTTGCGCTCGATGGTGATCGCGTGCAGGTTCGGCTGGGTGGAACTCAAATGGGCCGACCGACCGGAACGGTGATAAAAGTGCTGCAACGGGTGGAACGTAACATTGTGGGTGTTTATCGGATCGGTCGAAGCTTCGCATTTGTCGTTCCGGACAACCCACGAATCCATCGCGATATCTATATTCCTGGCCGCTATGCCAATAAGGCATGCGATGGTGAAAAGGTCGTGGCCAGGCTGCTTCAATGGGACGACGAATGCCAGAGCCCCGAGGGGAAGGTAATCGAACGGTTGGGAATGCCCGGCTCTCCGGGTATCGATATGCTGGCAGTCGCCCGAAACCACAACCTTCCCCTTGAGTTTCCCGCCAGAGTCCTGTCGCAGGCGGAGGCTGCTGCTGCCGAATTAACTAAAGAAGAGATGCAGCGAAGGGAAGACCTGACCGGTCAATGCATTTATACCATAGATCCAGCCGATGCTAAGGACCATGACGACGCAATCAGCGTGGAGCGGACCCCACACGGCTACAAACTGGGAGTTCACATCGCCGATGTGGCTCATTTTGTCAAAGAGGGCAGCCTGCTCGATACCGAAGCGTTTGAACGCGGGAACTCGGTTTACCTTCCGGGCATGGTGGTTCCGATGTTACCGGAGGCGCTTTCCAACGATGTCTGTTCGCTTCGACCAAATCGCAAGCGTCTGGCCCATTCGGTGTTCATCGAATTCGACTCGGTGGGAAAGGTGCGGTCGTGGCGAATTGCCGATACTGTTATCCGATCTCGCGCCAAACTTTCTTACGAAGAAGTACAGGCATTCTTCAACGGGAAGGACGGTTCCGACCGTGTGTGGCGCGTTTCCGATAATCTTACTGTCGCTCGAGAACTGGCCCAACTGCTGTACAGGCGACGCTCACAGGCAGGCTCGCTCGATTTTGATCTCCCCGAATCCAAGATTACTCTTGATCGCGAAGGCCGTGTTCTCGAACTGTCGCTGCGCGAACGACTAGAGTCGCACCGTCTGGTGGAAGAGTTCATGCTGGCGGCCAACAAAGCTGTTGCGATGGAGGTCTTCCGCAAGGCGCAGCCATTTCTTTATCGAGTGCACGATCGTCCGGACCTGGAGAAGCTGGAGCATTTTTCGGACATGGTAAAACGACTGGGTCACCGCTTTAGTGTTTCGCCCAACCTGAAACCGGCAGTATTCGCACGCTTTCTCGATCGAGTGAAGGGTACTCCCGAAGAGGGGTTTGTGAACGAACTGATGTTGCGCTCGATGAAGAAGGCGTGCTATCAGCGTGAAAATATCGGTCACTTTGGACTGGCCTTTTCACACTACACACACTTTACATCGCCCATCCGGCGCTACGCCGATCTGTTGGTGCACCGGTTGTTGCGCAAGCTCGACGGCACTCATTATCCACCGTCGTTTGCAACACGAGTGGTAACGGTCATCGATCATGTCGGAAGTCATTGCTCGGCTACTGAACGAACGGCCGAGGCGGCCGAGCGCGAGGCGATCAAAGTAAAACAAGTATCATATATGGTCCGACACGTGGGTGCGGAGTTTACCGGAATTATCACGGGCGTCATTGGGTTTGGCTTCTTCGTTCGGCTCGACGATTTGGGTGTTGAGGGATTAGTGAGAATGTCATCAATCGACGATGATTTCTATCGCTTTGACGAGGAACAATACGCAATCATTGGGCGCCGTCATCGCAAAGTCTATCGTTTGGGAGACAGTGTAAAAGTCGGAATCATGCGGATCGATCCCGACCGTAGAGAGATAGACCTGTTTCTTGCAAAACACGAGGGAAAGAGTTCGCCATCTGGAAGAACGGCACCAAGAAAGAACAAACTCCCAAAGCGAGAACGAGACAAAGTGGACAAAGCAAAGAGTCAGCACAACAGAGGTGGACGCAACAAACGCAGAAAGAGAAAGCGTTAGCCGATGCACAGTAGAGTCATTGTCCTGCTCAACGATGAACAACGTGCCGACCCTGCGATCGATTGGGAACGGATCGGCACAGTTGTCACCGAATTATCGGAACTATATCGAATCGTCAAAGAACAACGAGTCAACCTCATTCTGGCTGCCGCCAACCGAAATGACATGAAGCGGCCGGTCTTAACGCGCATTCGCAGGTGGAACGGCCTGACAGAAATCTGGCTGGTTGGCAACGGCAGTGGTCCTGTCGAGTATGACTCGGAACTGATCGACGGCTCAATCGCAGCCGGTCTGTCCACGGACGGATTGCTTGACAAGGTGGCTCAGATTCTTCATGGCAGCGAGCTTCTGGCTTCCCAGGGTATGGTCGGACGTTCCAGCCGCATGAAAGCGGTAGCGGCAACGATAAAGCGTATCGCTCCGGCAGATGTAGCAGTTCTCATTGTCGGAGGATCGGGGTCGGGAAAGGAACTGGTAGCCAGCGCTATTCACAACAATTCGCTTCGCGCCAAAGCGCCCTATGTGACTGTAAACTGTGGTGCCCTTGCCGAGGGCGTGCTCGAATCGGAACTGTTCGGGCACGAGAAGGGGGCTTTCACCGGCTCTGTCGGAAAACGCGATGGCCTCTTTCGTGCAGCAGATAGCGGAACGATCTTTCTCGATGAAATCGGCGAGATGCCGCCCCAAACACAGGTGCGTCTGTTGCGCGTACTCGAGGATGGAACCTTCTATTCTGTTGGATCGTCGATTGCAAGTTCAACAAATGTCCGCGTACTTTCGGCGACGAACATCGACTTGACCGAAGCGATAGCCGACCGACAATTTCGCGAGGATCTCTACTACCGAATTGGTGTTGTCAAGATCGTCCTGCCACCCTTGTTGGAACGCAGGGGAGATATTCAGCCGCTATTACAGCACTTTTGGAAAGACAGTCCGGACATTGACTGCACCGACTCGGCTTTGGAAAAACTAATGCGCTATGACTGGCCGGGCAATGTGCGCCAACTAAAGAACTTTGCCGACAAGATGGCAGCGCTGAAGCAGGGTGGACTGGTGGAGGTGGAAGACGTTGAACGCTTTGTTTCCGAACAGGCCATCCATGCTACCAACCTGCCGGTAGCTACCGGTAAGTCTGTGGAGGAAGCAGGCCAGGAATTGATCTACCGGGCCATAGTTTCGTTAGGCAATGAAATCCGCCTGCTCCGCGATCTAATCACATCCCACCTCCCGTCACGTGAGGTTGGTTCAGTAGCAGATCGGTCGATCGACCCCGACGATTCGGAGAGTTCTATCAATGCGATGGAAGACGAACTCATTAGACGCGTCCTTCACGAAACGGGAGGAAATCGAAAGCAGGCTGCGCGCAAGCTCGGGATCGGCGAGCGGACATTGTACCGCAAGCTGAAAAAATATCGTATAGGCTGACAGTGCGCAAACTTGTAGCAACTCTTATGCTGCTTGTCCTGATTGGGCAGGCAGGAATGGGTGTCGAACTGTCGACATCCGTTTATCCGACCGAGGATGAATTACTCGAGGCCCTGCGGTCCGGTGAGATTGGCCCAACCCGGTTTTTGGAATTACGAGACATCCTGTACCGGGGAATAGATTCTGCATCAGAATACCTGTGGGATGAAGTTCCCAATCTGGATGTCGTCAGGTCTACGAAACTACTGGTGCTGACTGCCCTGCAACGCGAGCAGCGACTCGCATTTCAGGGCAGCGCAAAACAACAAAATGACATTAGCGGCTATGTTCGATCTCGCGTCTTGCAGGAATTATCCGGCGATTCCAGATACCGCTTGCGTACTTCGGCCAGGATCATCACGCCCAATCGCCTCGAAGCTCGCTTCCAGTTCGATCGCAATCTGGCCAGGCAGACGCGCGTTGTCGAGCGATCGCTCAGGTACAAACAAAGGAAGGGGTGGCTGCGCGAAGTCATTCTCGGCAGTTTCAGCCGACGACTTGGTCTGGGTTCGGTTTACGGCTATCGCGGAAGAATAGCTGTGAATGACAACAACTTTGAAAAGTCGCTGCTATATCCTGATTTCGGCGGTAACAACGGCATATATGCTAGCATGCGTTTCCAGTCCGTGCAAGCCCAGCTTCTCGCCTCACGGATGCAGTACATCGATCACACTATCACAGCGACAGGCGCTACTCTAGCTCGCAAGGGAAGGCTTTTTGACATCTCAGGTCAGCTCGGCTACAGCCGTGTCAGTCGCCGGCACTCGAGCAATCGGTTTGAAATGATAAGCTATGCGATCAATTCACAACACCGCTATCGCTCCGGCCAGGTGCAGTTCGAAATCACTCGTCAGGCAGGTGAAGCGACTGGTTGGAGTGCTCTCCTGTTTGAAGGTTCGCACAGTTTCCGGCAGTCCCAAATAATCTATGCCGGCTGGTCCTATGCAGATCGATTCATTGGCCTGACTGCGGGAGGAAAGTCGGGGCATGTCAGCCGCTTGTTTCATCTTCCCTCGGTCGATCTGAGCTACCGTGACCGTCGGCGCGGGCAGGAGGGGGGGCTGCTCAAGACAGTTGTTGATCTGACGTCGCGCTGGAGTCTGGCCAACGCTTTTCTCTATTCATCCGTCGATGCCGATTCGTCGCGCTTTCAGTGGTTGTCAGCGATAATGAATCATCGATCCACTGGCTTGTCGTGGCGGCTTGATCATCTGCTTGAAATCGGGCAGTCGCTTCCGTTCGATGCATCCGGTCGCCGTCACCGCAGTCGAACAAGATTGGAACTTCGCTATCATAAGGATAAGCTGGCCTTTAGAGCGTTCGTGGGATATACTACCAAACCGGATATGAAGGACTACATGTCAGCATTCGTGCGCGTTCGATTGACAACGATCAGTCGAGGAGAGTTCGAGTTATGGTCGAACGTTTCGCGCCTTGCTCTCGAATCGTTCTCGATTGACCGATGGTACGCCTACGTGCGCGTTGTTCAGCAGTTTATTTCAGGAATGTCGCTAAGTCTCAAACTTAGCAACGCCTACCGCTCTGGCGACACTGCCGACATCACCACAGCGGCTGTGGAGGCGACCTGGCGCCTATGAAGAAACTTATTGCCTGCTGTCTTGTATTTGAATCACTGTTGGCCCTTGGTCCCGTTGGCAAGTGCGCTGTAGAAATAAACGAGGTTCTTGCCAACGAACCGGGTTCGGCCGTCTCTCTTGAATGGCTAGAGTTATTCAACGACAGTGCTCAGTCCGTCACCTTAGACACGTACCAGATGGTCGTCGATGGAATGACGCTGGATTTCCCCGCAGGCGAAGTCATTGGGGCGAATGAGTATGCAATTGTCTGTCGCCGACTGTTGGCCGATAGCACAACTCTCGGCTTTGAATCGGTATGGGGAGACAGTTCCGGTCTTTGGGGTGATACACAGGCAGAGGCAAATCAGACTAGGCCAATAGAGATGGCGATCAAGCTACGAAACTCCTTTGGTATCGTGGAATTGCTCCTGTCTGGTTCAGTAGTGTCATCGTTCGGTTGGTCGGACGCAGGGGCTGACGGAACATCGTGGGAGCGTATCGATGTGGCATCCGACTCGATTGCTCAGTCGCGCGACCCGTCCGGTTCGACCCCAGGACAGATCAATTCGCAAACCCCGGTCCCCTTTGATCTTGGCATTGAGAGCGTTTTGGTCGAGCCTGTGCCGCCGATGGTGCGATTGACGTTCACAATAGTCAATTGGGGATTTGAGACCGCGACAGGCAGACAAATAACTCTTCAATCCAATGACTCGGGATCATCTTTCTCAGGTGATAGTCTGCCGCTACCCTCCACGGATCCCGGCGACACGGTACAAGTCCAGCAAGTTTATGAGTTTGAGGGCGTTCATGTTCACTTGCTGGCAACTCTGGACGATGATGACCGCACTGCAAACAATAATTTGAGTTTTGTTGCAACGGGAGATGAGTACCCGCCGTTGGTACTGTTAGAGGTGCTGGCCGATCCGGAAGTTCCGCTGCAATCCGAATGGGTAGAGTTATTCAACAGATCAGCCGAAGCCGTTGATCTGAACAACTGGCAGATTGGTGATTGGCGCAACACGCACGCAATATCGAACAGTACGCTGTTGCTAGAACCGGGCAGCTACGCGATTCTCGCGGAATGTGCCTCGTGCCTCGTTACTTTCTACGATCTGATAGGCTCGCTGGTTATTGCCGAACCGGGTGGATGGTCGTCGCTGAACAATTCGGGTGACACCGTCCTCTTGATCGACGACTTCGGTATTGAAGCTGATCGTTTTGCTTTTGATAATACATTCGGTGACAATTACACGTGGGGCAGGGTGTCGGAATATGCTCTTCCCGGCATCTGGGGCCAATCTGATTCTCCTGGAGGTACGCCCGGTGCCGAAAACATCATAGTTCTTTCGAGTGAAGCATCTTCGACGACGGTAGCTGTCTCCCCTACTCATATCGTAACTGACGGCAGTTCTACGGACGATCGAGCGATAATCGAACTGTCGTTTCCTCCTGCTGAGAGTTACACCCTGAGCATATACGATAGCTCCGGACGTATAGTACGATCCTTCGCAGACAACGCTTCGATAATCTCCAACAATATCGATTGGGACGGGCGTTCCGATGCAGGCAGTCGCCTGCCGGTAGGCATCTACATTGTCTATTTTGAGGCTTCGGGAGCTGGAAGCGACAAAACCACTCTGGTGATTGCACGATGAAAATGTTGTTCAGGTTGGCTCCGCTGTTTGCCTTGTTGACGAGCAGTTCAGTTGGTGGCTTCGATGTTCCTGCAACGCAGAGGAAGGGGTTGGGACAGGCGACGATGCTATCGCGCTCGCAGCCGGCGACTCTGGTCTCGGTGCCATCGGGCGGAATTGCAAATGCAGAGTTGAAGTTCGAAGCAGGATATGACAGAACATTCGGCTTATCCGAGCTTGACTCCCGCTATTTTGCCGCAGCATGGCGCAAGCGACAGATCATTATTGCTCTGGGCTTAGTGCAATTTGGTGACGGAGATTTCTATGCGGAGAGGACCGCTCGGATGATGCTTTCCTATGGACTGGGTCAATTGGTTTTCGGAGCCTCTGCATCATATATGGCAATGGACTTCGGCGATCGCTACCGTAATCTCAATGATTTTTCTTTCGGGCTTGGCGCTACCATGCGACTACAGCCTCTATATGTTTCTTTAGTAGCCGACCGACTCAATTCGCCGCGATTCAGCGAAACCAGCCTGCCTCGAAACCCACGATACTCGCTGCTGGCCGAGTTGGAAGGACACGGTTCCTATTCATTGGTAGGGCGAGTGACCATCGAACAGACAGAGAAACCACAATTGGCCATCGGACAGTACGTCAGTTTTTCGTCACGCAGTGCGCTGTACTGGGGGTTGTCGACCGAGCCACTAATGTACAGCGGCGGACTCGAGGTATCGGTGGAGCGATGGACTACTGAATACGCAACTTCTTATCACCCGGAATTAGGTTTCACGCACTCCGTCTCACTGCACGTACGATTGCAGACAAAAAAAACGACAAGGCCCGATAATGATTGAATCGGCATTGACACGCGTTGAAATCGAAGAGCGCGAGCGAGCGATACTGGCGCCGTATGCATCGCTTTCAGCTGACTCTCGTGGACGAGTGCATAAGCAGCAATCGCACCCCCTGCGAACAGAGTTTCAGCGAGACCGCGACCGGATTATTCACAGCGCTGCTTTTCGCCGACTCGAATACAAGACGCAAGTGTTCATCCCTCACGAGAAGGATCACTTCCGAACACGTCTGACCCACACTATCGAAGTTGCACAGATTAGCCGTACTCTCGCGCGCAGCCTGCGACTTAACGAGGACCTGACAGAAGCAATCGCTCTTGTCCATGACCTCGGGCATACACCGTTCGGACATGCCGGCGAAGATGTTCTCAATGAACTTCTTTCCCAAAGTGGCGGCTTCAACCACAATCGCCAGTCGCTGCGCATCGTCGACTTGATCGAACAAAGATACCCGGACCACCCCGGGTTGAATCTGTCCTACGAAGTCCGCGAAGGTATAGCACGACACGAGACTTCGGTGCCGATGCAGATAGCCGGATTTCCGAGCACGCTGTGCCCAACCCTTGAAGCATCGCTGGTGGATATCTCCGATGAAATCGCATACAATGTCCACGATATTGACGACGGTCTCTCTTCCGGACTCATCGATTTCAACAGCGTTGCGAATGCGCCGTTTTCAAAAGAACTTCTCGCGGGGAACTCTATCGTAGTGCGAGACAAAGGGACTGATCTTGCCCGACACACTCTGACTCGCTCTCTTCTCAACAGCATGGCCACCGACGTGATAGCGACGACAATGCACAATCTGTTGAACTTAGGGATAGACAATCTCGAAGATGTCCGCGAATGCAGTGATCGGATAGTCGGATATTCCATTAGTATCGCTTCCGCTGTGGCCGAACTAAAGAGGTTCCTGCATAACGAGTTATACCGCCATCCACATCTTGAGTCAATGTCGGATTGGGCGCGCAAGGTCCTCGAGGTATTGTTTGCCAGATTCATGGCCGAGCCGTCCCTGCTTCCCGCGCGATATGTTGAAATGCTCAAATCAGAACGGCCAGAAATAGTCATCGCCGACTATATCGCCGGGATGACCGATCGGTTTGCGACTGAGAAATATACTGTGCTCGGCTGAATCGTAGTAGAAGCAAATCAGGAATCTGCTGCCATCCTTCCCTTCCCTGTGAATCAGGCTGCAGGATATGGCCTCCAGACCGACCAAACGGCAAAATTGGATCCGGAAAGGATCGATTACAACGTTAATACACAACGAGTTAACATCTCGGGCCGGGCAGGGCACGCTGCTTGCGTCTCCTGCCGGTATGGAGTGCTATTTCGGATCCTCACGTTTGCCAGGCGACAATACAGCTGGCAGATCGGCCGTTGTTATGTTCACCATTCCGGAACTTGGCCTGAAGTTCAAGGCGCCGTTCGATGGAGTGAACTCTGACCACAGCGACCTGGCCGCTCTTTTGGCTCTGCTCGAATTCATTGATAGCAATCAGAACTATTTTTCCAAACATACTTACCAGATATTCGGGACCAATTTGAACGTAGTCAATGCAGTCAACAAACGTTTTCCAGCCGAAGAAATATTCGACCATCTGATCAAAAAGGCGGAAGACTATCGAAGTAAGTACCGTTTCTCTATCGACTGGATAGCGTCGCAGGCCAACCCGGTTCTCGATCCGCTTTTTGATTGACCGGCACGAACGCAATGCCGTATAATCTTGCGGTATGACCTCGCCACAAAAGCTCTTTGACCAGTTGCGCAACGGTCAGTTTCAGCGCGCCTACTATTTCTTTGGTGCCGAAAACTACCGAATTGCCGAGGCCGAGAAGTTCGTGGCCGGGGCTTTTCTACCGGACCAACAGATGATATTAAACTACCGCAAGTTCGACGGTCGACGGACCGCCTGTCGAGATCTCCTGGCCCATCTGGCCAACCTGCCAATGCTCGGAGAGCGTCAGGTCGTTGGCGTATCCAATATTCAGAGCTATCGCCCGACCGATCTTGAACGCATTCTGAAAATGCTCACTCCGCCCGACCCGAACAGAGTCGTGATATTCAGTTCACCTTCGTCAAAAGCGCCAAAGAAGCGATCTTCTTTTTTCTCTACAATATCCAAGATAACCGAGACCGTCGAGTTCCGACGATTGCTCCCCGAAGAGATCGGTCGACAAATCAGTAGCCGCATGAAAAAGACGGGCATTGAAATCGACCATTCTGCCCTCAAGCTCCTGGTCGAGCTTCTGGCCGGTGATCGGGGCGGGCTGGAATCAGAAATTAGCAAACTCATAGATTACAAAGAGGGAGAGGGTCGGGTCACGCAAGAGGATGTCCGCAATCTTTGTTCGGGATACGAATTGTACAATGTGTTCGAACTTGGGCAGGTTATTGTTGCCGGAGATGCCGGACGTGCCTTAAGGATGGTGGAATCTCTCATTGCCGGGGGTGCCAATCCCTCTTCGATGGTTACACTGCTGCACCAACATCTTGTCTGCCTGTATCTTGTCAAAGCCGGTAAGCCTCCGCTCAAGCGCCGTGAGTTTCTTGCGTCCCGGTATCGACAGCAGGCGTCAAGATTCAGCGACCGAGAATTGCAGCAGATGATTCTCAAAGCCGCCGATGCTGAGAGCGTCTCTCGGCAGGGCAGACTGAATCCCGCGCTGGCATTCCAAACACTCTTATTCGAGTTGCTTGAGGTAAAAAAATAGCTGATGGGCCACCAGAGCCGGGAAGAAAATGCCGAATCGTCGGTATCTACTAATGACGGCAGGAGTGAAGAGCGTCGGCAGATTGAAGCTGCTCAATCAGGAGACAAGGCAGCGTTCGGTATGTTGGTGCGGCAACATCAGAAAAGGTTGTTTCGTATGGTTTATGGATTGGTTGGGTCGTTTGATCAGGCAGAGGACATCGTGCAGGATTCGTTTATTCGGGCATGGCGGGCGCTGGGCCGATTTCAAACTGACAGGGCCTTTTATCCCTGGCTGGTGACAATTGGACGCAACCTAGCCTACAACAGCATAAGCCGCGAGGAGAAGAAGGAGTCGTTTGATCGACTACAGGAAAAAGGATACAATCCGGTCTCAAAGGACCTGGGACCACTCGACCAATTACTCGACGACCAGTCGGGCAAGCGGTTTTATAGGGCACTTGCGGCATTGCCAACGAAATATCGTTCGGTCTTTGTCTTGCGTCAATTTGAACAGATGAGTTACTCGGATATCGCCAGCTATCTCAAGATACCACCCGGGACTGTCGATTCGAGGCTGCATCGCGCGAGGCAACTTCTGATGGACGCACTGAAGGACCTGTTGGAATAACGCCGGGCAAAGATTATGGATCACGGTTACTATACAGACAGGATTTCGGCTTATTTCGACGGGCAACTGACACCCGATGAAAGAGCCGCTATCAGCCGGCATCTCGCCGACTGCGACGAATGCCGCCAACAGTTGAAGCGACTCGAGCAATTCAACCGGCTGGCGCAGGAGAATTCGTTGTTCTCTGACGACGATTACTGGGAGCGTTCAGCCCGGCGAATTGAAAGTCGGTTGGATGAAGCCCCTGCCCATGTCAGAGCCCCCTCGATTAGCTGGTGGCGAACAGGACTTGCCTGGAAAGTAACTGCAGCTGCGGCTTCGATCGCGCTGATCAGCATAGTAGCCCTGCATGAGGACGAGATTCAGCGACAGGTCATCTCTGAGTCTCCACCACCCGAAAATCGGATAAGCAGATTTAGTCCAACGCCACCTGACACTAGTACCCGTTCATTGACAGCCGAGGATGCAGAGTCTTACAATTTGAAAGATGCCAATCCGGACGTTGTCGTTCCGTCGCTGAAGCAGAAACCTCTTACTTCCAAACTTCAAGTTCTGGGAGAGGCCGAACGCGAGGCAAAGCCTGCCACCGGTCAATCTACTCTGGAACACGACCGCAGCCGCCTGTCGGTGGGAAAAGTGCAGGTCGAGCAATCTGACGCGTCTCAACAAATGGCGCTACCTGCTGCACGGAAGAAGGTCGAAAGGAAGCCATCGACGAAAGAGTCCCTGGGTGTTACGTCGTCAACAAAAGAGCATTTCGAATCGCCAGCCGGATCACTTCGAGTCGCTTTCGATGGAATCGCGGTTTCCCAAAAAACCGACCTGATGCCCGAATTCGCCGACGAGGACCGTTCCTTGTCAAATCTATCTGAGACACTTGACTTGAAAAGCCTGCGAAACCTCCGAGATTCGCTCGGCCGGGCTGTATCGCAAAGTGAAAGCACTCTTTTGAAGGCGAAACTAGCTTCACCTGCTGCACCGGATTCCACCATAAGCAGGCAGCTTGTCGATATACATTTCCAGATCACCAGACTAAGTCCCGACAGTGCAGAGGTCAGCCGTTCAATCGAATACCTCGAATCGGTAGCCAGACGTGCCAGAGATGGTGCCGGAAAGTTGGCTCGCGACTACTTGAGCAAATTGAAAGGGAAGGACAAGGAGTAGGTGACGTAAAGGCGGTTGCTGGGGAAACTTCCGGACGTGTCCGCTCGTACAGGTATTGGTAAGAAACAAACTCAGGCGATGAGGTGAAATAATGGAAAAACGATTACTTCGCTCGCAGACCAACAAAGTCGTGGCGGGTGTCTGCGGAGGGATAGGTGAGTATTTTGACCTTGATCCTGTTCTGATTCGTATCATTGCGGTGTTGCTGTTTTTTGCCACTGGTATCGGACTTCTCGCGTATATAGTCGCCTGGATTATCATGCCGCAACGTGATTTCGAGGATGTACCTGCCGCCGAACAACGGACCTACTCGTCCTGGAACAAGTATATGCCGGGAATGATCCTGATCGCCATCGGCACACTGCTGTTAATTCGGGAAAGCTGGTTCTGGTTTGACTGGGAGTATCTATGGCCGATTATTCTCGTAGTAGTAGGTCTGATGCTGATATTTCGGGGGAAGAGTGCTGCTGTCGACACCAATCCTGCCGGCACTGTTATGACAAATGGTAAGCAGCCTGAAGTAGAAAACGGAGGGTCGCTTTAATGACACCGTCCCGATTTCGATGGGGTATTTTTCTTGTCCTGCTAGGCGTACTGTTGCTTATGCGCAACTTCGACCTGCTCGAAGAAGGCTTTTGGTCAGTCCTGATTGTGTATTGGCCGGTGATTCTTATCGCAGTCGGTGTCGAGAAGATATTCGCTAGCTCAAGGCTCAGATTCTTGTCTTACCTTACTTCCGTTGCCCTGTTTGGTGGTGCAGTATACCTGGCTCTCGGTGCGGGCGCCCACAACATCGCAGGTGACTTCTTCTCTGAATCCACGATTGTGGAGGATTACGATCCATCAGTGAAACACCTGAGGGCTGTGTTGGATCTGGAGGAGACCGATCTGACTGTCCGCGACGCCGGAAGCGCAATGTTATACGGGCGGTTTGACGAGTTTACAGCCAAACCTGCCTGGTCCACTACGGTGAACGGCGAGTTGGCCGTAATCGAACTAACTGCACAGGCGGCTAGTTTTTTAGGCGGGATCGTAAAGATTCACACCGACCGGCCCCAGGACTGGTATCTGCAGTTCTGTGATCGAATCCCTCTGGAGTTGGAGTGTAGCGGAACCGAAGCTGATATTCATCTTAACCTTGCGACTACACCGTTGGATCGTCTGAAACTTGATGCCGATGATTCCCGCGTGTATCTCAAACTCGGTTCGTTACGGCCGGAGGTGAGAGTCATAATACTGGGTGAGGATTCCGACGTCCGTCTGCGAGTGCCATTGGGAATAGGGCTCAAAGTTTCTGGAGATGAATATCAGTCGCTATTGGAGCGTATCGGATTAGTCCAATACGATGGCGGATTCGTCAACGAAGGGTACGATACGCTGTCATCTCATATTGATGTCGACCTCGACGAGCGACTGAGCTCATTCTCCCTCGACTTCTTCTAGTGTTCCGGTGCCCCACCCAGCGCGGGCATGTTAAAAAAGCCCGTCCATGAAACTCCCGTAGGAACCCCGTAGCGGTTCCGACAATTCTGTTCTTGTGGGCGGCGAACCTCCGGTCTGCCCCTTGCAACCGGCCGTTGGTCGGAACCCCTGAAGTTTCGACAATTCCGGCTGCATGACCACCCCGGTGACCCACGACCTACACAAAGATGTTGTCGCAATCTCGCGTATCATCTATGTTGCCGGGGAAGGAGAACGGTCGCAGTGAATGAACAGTACAAATCAGTAGTCAAAACGAAGTACTGGCATCTGCTCAAAAGCGGGAGGGTCCAGTGCGATCTCTGCCCGCGCGGATGCAAGCTTTCAGAAGGAAAACGTGGGTTCTGCTTTGTCCGCGAGCGCAGGGACAATGAAATAATCCTTACAACTTATGGCCGGTCCAGCGGGTTTTGTGTAGACCCGATAGAAAAAAAACCGCTCAATCACTTTCTTCCCGGCAGTCCAACTCTTTCGTTCGGAACAGCCGGATGCAATCTTGGCTGCACCTTTTGCCAGAACTGGGATATCAGCAAGTCCCGCCAGGTCGACCGGTCGGGCGAATATGCCTCGCCGGACACCATTGCTCGCGCCGCGCGGCAGCTTGAATGTCGAAGCGTCGCCTTCACATACAACGACCCGGTCATTTTCATGGAATATGCTATCGATGTTGCTGCTGCAT
>JBHHVC010000003.1:0-31287 GCA_046754125.1 Candidatus Zixiibacteriota bacterium | reverse complement strand
GATTGAAGGGGTATCCGTGAGCACGATAGTCGGTAAAGACAGTTGAATAAAACCCGCTGTGATCCACAGCCACCGCCGGAGAAAACTGATATGCGGTGTTGTCGTTTACGGCCCGATTTGTACCGACCGGCAGACCGTGCTCGTCGAACCATTGAAGGTAGATGTCGGGGCTGCCACTGCGCCAGTCGACCCATACGATAACGAAGCTGCCATCGGCTGACACTGCGATGCGAGGATGGTTCTGCTGCGATGAACCTGCATCGGAATTAACTCGAAAATCTATCCTGTCAACCGGTCGTGCAACTGTCCGATGCGCGAAGCCCGGAAATAATGCAGCCCAAATAGCCACTGCGACATATTTCATCACATGACATATGGGCAAAAGAAATGCCCACCCAAAGGGTGGGCATTGCAAATGTCAAATCAGCCGTCCAACCGATTCAGGATCAAACCCTTACAGTTATCGTTCTTTTCCTGCTGGTTGGATTTGGAGAACTTCTCTGAACCTCAAACGGAAAGATATTCCGGACAGCGCATGAGAAACTTTCCACCACGTCACAGTCTATTTGTTCTTCTTCTTGTGACGGTTGGCGCGTCTGCGTTTTTTTCTTTTGTGCGTCTTGATCTTAAGACGCTTGCGCTTTTTTCCGCTGGGCATCAATCCTCCGGTAGTGGTTTATGGTGAAACTCTAAATCCCTAGTTTGGTAATCATGTTTTTGAATTCGTTCGATGGCTTAAACACCGGTACTTTCCGATCCGGAACCGGCACAACTTCTCCGGTGCGCGGATTGCGGGCCTTACGGGCCTTGCGCAACTTCACTTTGAAGGTGCCAAAACCCCTGATTTCGATATTGTGACCGCCCTCAAGTGATCGCTTTACAGTGTCGAGAAACGAGTCGACAACGACCGCCACATCAGTGCGAGTCAGACCGGTTTTTTCGGCCACCCTCTCTACCAGATCTGCTTTTGTCACGGGCTCCTCCCTGGGATCCTCTATCTACAATTCCTTAGTTCCCTTTCAAAAGTCCACTGAGCAGTCACGCTCACCGGCAGAGGTGTTAACCCCTTGCGGCCGGTAAAGATACACAAAAATCAAGTCAAGCAAAGCAAAAAATGGCTTCTATCCACATTTTTTTGCTGCCCAACTGTGGACAACTAACCTACTGATACAAATAGAGAAGCTGGGGGCCTGCCGGGTCTTTTTGCACTAAAGGCGCCAATCGCCCCAAAATCCCACTAAATAAGTCGAAAACCGACACGCTCTTACGTTTGGCAGGCCGAACCGCATGCGGCTCTCCCTCGACTTCAGCCAATTCGGCTGCGATCTCAATTGCCTCCGCCAACCCCCCCAAGGTGTCGACCAAACCGAGAGTAAACGCCTGCGAGCCGGTATAAATGGACCCGTCAGCCAGCGGATAGATATCGTCCTTCTCTATCTCCCGCCCCGCAGCTATGGCTTCGATGAATTGCTCGTAGGTATCCATAACCAACGTGTGCATCATCATCTCCTCCTGCTTGGTCATATCTCGCGCGTAGCTGCCGACATCCTTCATCTTGCCAGATTTGACTGTTTCGGTCTTAACACCAATCTTATCGAGCAACTTTGCCGCAGTGTGGAACTGAAAGATGACACCGATCGACCCTGTTATTGTCCCCGGATTGGCGACAATAAGGTCGCAGGCGCATGCCGTGTAGTAGCCTCCCGAGGCTGCAACCGAAGCCATCGAAGCCACCACGGGTTTCTCTTCTCTAACTCGCCGAATGGCATCGTAAATCTCCTGCGATATAGATACTCCACCGCCGGGTGAGTTGATGTGAAAGACAATGGCATCTATTGAACTGTTCTTACGCCATTTGTCCAGCTGTTTGATGACAGGGCGTCCACTTCCCTCGTCAATAACACCAAACAGCTCTATCACGCCGATCTCAGCACCAAATCCTCCAAAACCAAGACCGCCATCTTCACCGAACATCCCGATGAACATCAGGCCAAAAAAACCAACTGCGCCGACAAAAACTACGGCAATAATAATAGCAATCACTATGTCTCTCTGTCGAGCCATGAACGCCTCACTAGATCTGATAGATCTTAAGTTTCCGACCCACCGACAGTGCGTCGGGATCGGATAGGTTATTCCATACCATGATCTTGGCAATGGTCGTGCGATAGCGCCGAGCGATTCGGCTGAGCGTCTCCCCCCGCCGCACTTTGTGAACTACGTACTCGGGGCCACCGTTAGAGCTGATCCTAAGCGATTGTCCCGGGTATATCCGGCTAGATCTGCCGAGGCCGTTCAAACGCCGAAGCTGCGCTGTGGTCATGCCGTATTGACGGGCGATTTCCCACAGAGTGTCTCCCTTGCGAACCTTGTGAGCAGATTTCGATTTGCCTTTTGCTGATGATGCTGTCGTGGGTTTGGGAGCGCTCTCTTTGGACGCATACGTCTTCGGTGATGATGTCTTATGCGGAATCGGGCGTTTGAGCTTGGTGGCTCCTGTTGGAATCTTGAGCTTCTGGCCAACGTAGATCCTCGATCCGCGCTCGATATAATTGGACCTCCGCAGCTTGTCAACGCTAGTTCCGAAGGCACGGGCAATATCCCACATTGTGTCACCGGAACGAACCGTATAGATCGACTTGTTCGCCTTGTAGTCCCTGCTATTCCTACCGAATGATGATTTTCTATAGTCCCGATCAAGCGGCACAGGCACAATCAGCAGCTTCCCCGCATAGATTCTCGAGCGGCGGGAAAGGTCATTTGCCTCCATGATAGCATACTGCGAAACGCCGTATTTCGCTGCAATATAGCTGACAGTCTCTCCGCGTCTGATCTTGTGTTTGACCCAACTGGTCTCCTTGGGCGACGGCATACTATCGTACGAGGCCAAGAACTTTTGCTTCTTGCCTTTGGGAATCTTGAGCAAGTAGTTTTTCGTGTTCGGAGGTGTAAACTTGCGCAGCAACTCGGGGTTGAGCCGCTGGAGTTCTTTCAGACTACAACCGATTTCGCGTGCTACTACTTTAAGTTCGAGGCAACGATCAATCGGCACTACTTCCCAAACTACCTCCGGCTCGAATTCGATGTCACTGAATCCATACTTTTCAGGATTCTTGACCATGATTGTCGCAGCCATTATAAATGGAACGTAGTCCATCGTCTGACGCTTGAGTCGCATCTTCCAGAAATCGATCGTCTTCTGTTTCTTTATGGTCCGCCTGATCCGTCCCGGACCACCGTTGTATGCCGCCATAGCCAGTTCCCATGAGCCGAACTGCTCGTAGAGGTCCTTTAAGAACCGACAAGCGGCGTCGGTCGATTTAGCTGGGTCCTTGCGCTCGTCAATCCACCAACTTCTGTGCAAACCGTATAGACGGCCGGTCGATGAAATAAACTGCCACAATCCCATCGCACGTGCCCAGGAATAGGCGTTCGGGTTGTATCCTGATTCAACCAGTGATAAGTACACCAGGTCCTCAGGCAATCCGTATTTCCTCAAAGTGGCTATCATAAGTGGCTTGTATTTCTGGGATCGCGTCAGGTACTTCGCGAAAGCATCCCGCGCCACTGTCTGGAAATAGACAATCGCACTCTTGACCCGGTCATTCATTACAATCGGTAGATCGTAGGTAATCGACTTCTGCTCCTGTGAAAAGACGATCATGGAGTCGCGCTGCAGTCTGGTTGCTATATTGCCAAACTGCTCCAGGACAGCCGAAGTCGAAATGTCCGATTCCAGATGTCCGAGCGAGCGCAGGGTAACACGATAATCGGCAACAGTATTGTCCAGAATAATCGTGTATTTTGTCGCCTCTGGCGTGGGCAGTGAGTCCGCCTCAATGTCGAGAGCAGCCAGAATTGACAGCCCCTTTTCGAAGTAGTACTGTGCCTCCTCCCAACTCGCTTCGCGGTTAGCAATCACTCCCATAGCGTGATATTCGTCGGCTAGGTCAAGCAGCCGCCAGATTTGGTCATCGACGGCGGATGCCGAATCGGCGATATCGGTCGCTGCCACGAATTGACGGAGAGCAGACTTGGTTGCCAGATGGTTCCTTAATGCATTTTTCGTGTCTTCATCGACGCTCAAGTTGCCCAACCCCGATGAACTATTGTCCGCCGCCTGGGTGGCAGGTACAGCATCGGGATCATATTCCTGACTCACAGCCATACTGTCGCTTGTCGTGGAGTCGGCTTCGCGGTTGGAATCTTGTTGTTCCTGGACAGTCGCAGTCGAAGATCCGTAGGCGCGCGGCGACGAAATACCCGGCTGCCCACCGCATGAGACGAGACCAACAACAACGACAGCGAAAAACATGACTGTCACAATCCCGCTGACGACATAGTTAAGACGTTGAATCAATGAAGTCCATCCTTTGAACGAGTCATCCTCATCATTGAGTTTATCGGCCGGTACTTCAGGGCTCTTTACCAGCCAACCCATAACCGATTGCTATATATGACGTAAGGCAACCACGGTCAAGCCCTTTAGCTCTGTCCCCGTCCCAAGAAAGAGCCCAGATGCTCATGCAACGCGGCTTTAAGCCCGTCGGTAGAGTCAAAAGTCGGCACTTTCATGCGACGCAGCCAGGTCATTTGCCGTTTGGCGTATCGCCGGGAGTTCCGTTTAATCAAGTCTGACGCCTCTTCCCGGCTGATTTTTCCATCCAGCCAGTCGACCATTTCGTTGTAGCCGATCGCATTGGCGGACCGCACCGCCGTCTTCTCTCCCTGCTCAACTAATTCACGGACCTCCTCCTCAAGTCCCCCGCGCAGCATCCTGTCCACTCGAGCGTCGATTGCCTCATACAAAGCCTCCCTGGGAAGGGCCAGACAGAACTGCCGGAAACTATATTTGCTTTTCTTATACGAGCCTCTTGCGGCTAGTTCCGTTTTTTTTTTTACGCCCGTGAGATAGATTTCCAGCGCACGCACAACACGATCAACATTGTTCGGATGGACTGCGCTCGCTTCGACCGGATCGATCTGCTGCAACCTTCTGTGCATGGCTGCAGCGCCGATTTCTTCAAGTTCACACTCCAACTTCTGTCTTATCGAATTATCGTCACCAGCTACTTCCATAACTCCTTCGGTAAGCGCTCGCAGATACAACCCGGTTCCACCCACAACGAGCGGAATGTGGCCAGCTTCCATAATAGAGTCAATAGCACGGTCGGCATCATCAATGAATCGAAAAGCAGAATACCTCTCGCCTGGATCGATAATATCGATCAGATGAAATTGAAGCACGCTGCGCTGCGCCGGGGTTGGCTTGGCTGTGCCGACATTGAGCTTTCGAAAGATCGCCCGCGAGTCGGCGGATATGATCTCGACGGCGAAATCCCGCGCCGCATCGACAGCTATTGAGGTTTTTCCCGATCCGGTGGGGCCGAAGATAATCGGGATTTGGAGCGGTTCAGCCACGTCCGAACTGTCGGTCGATATCTGACCTGCCCATTCTTATGAATGTCGGGCGACCGTGCGGACAGGAGTATGGAGATTGGCACTTCATCAACTGGTTTACCAGATGCACCGCCTCTCGCTCGTTAAGGCGATCACCCGCCATTACGGCTGCCCGACAGGCCATCGACTGAGCCATAGCCTTCTTCAGATCGTACCCTGTCTTTTGCAGAGAAGAAAGGTCGTCGAGAATCTTTTCAAAAACAGACTGTGGCGACTTCTTTGAGAGAACGGCCGGCATCGCTTCAATATTGACCGTTTGCCCTCCAAAGTGGGATATGGTAAACCCTGACAGATTGAGTTGCTCGGACGAAGCCTCAAAGACCGCAAACTGCTGCGGATTAAGCTCAACTTGTACTGGGAAAAGCAGGTGCTGCGATGACACCGATTGTCGTTCCACCCTGATCAGCATCTCTTCGTACAAAACACGTTCGTGGGCTGTGTGCTGATCGACAATAAAAAGGTCTGAGCCAGAACGCAAGAGCAGGTATAAGTCGTCGAACCGTCCAATAAAGTCAAACCCCATGGCCGGACCGCTCGCCTGTTGCGCTTCCTGCGTTCGTTCCGCCCGTACACAATCGGATTGGCCGGAAGAGTGACTTCCCAGCACCTCACCGGTAGCTCTGTCAACTCGGACTCCTTCAGGAGCAGATTCGTCAGGGTCAATACTGACCGATCGATACAACTTATCTACAAATCCACTGTTCTGTGCGGCCTGAGAATAGGCGCCGGGGATATAGCGTTCCCTGTCAAAGGCTGGGAGCCCCACACTCGGGCCGGCAGTTCCATCACTTGCGAAACTAGTTGTCGCGAACGCCGGAATTATTCCATCATGACGTAGCGCTTCGGCAACGACATGCTTGACGACATTGTATATCTCTCGCTCACGTGAGAGACGGACTTCTGTTTTGGCCGGGTGAACGTTGACATCGATTTCACGCGGGTCAATAGTCAGGCTCAGGCAGCCAATCGGGTATCGCCCCCTGGGGATTAACTCGCCATATCCCGAGGACAGGGCGTGCGAGATCGAAGGTGACTGGATGTATCGATCGTTAACAAAAATGTAATGCCCGGTCCGGTTTGACTGCATCATATCCGGAAGGCCCAAATATCCTGCGATCTTAATACTCCCTTCACTGTGATCAACTCCAATGAACGTCTTACCCGGGGCCAGAAGCTGGGCGACTCGATCGGTCGGATCGGTGTCATTTGCAATATCGAATACCTTACGGCCGTTTATTGTGTAAGAAAAACCTGCGTGCGACGCAGCAAGGGCAAGCGCGGTGGACGTCCGAGAAAGATGGCGAGCCTCGGTGGCATCGGATTTGAGGAACTTCCGCCGCGCAGGAGTATTGTAGAATAAGTTCTCCACCTCTATCGTGGTTCCAACGGGAGCCGATATCATACGACGGGAGTTGAGCACGCCCCCTTCAAAGACGAGTTCGGTCCCCGCTTCTTCGGCCGCTGTGCGCGACACTATACGCAAGCGAGAGACCGACGCGATCGATGGCAGCGCTTCCCCTCGAAAACCGTAGGAAACGAGTGACTCGAGGTCGCCAAAGTCGGATATCTTTGAAGTCGCATGGCGAGAAAAAGCGATCTCGATCTGGTCGTCCGGTATGCCGCAACCATTATCTACGATGCGTATCAGGCGTAAGCCTGATTTCTCTATTTCTATGTCGATTCGGTTTGCTCCGGCATCGAGCGAGTTTTCGACCAGTTCCTTCACTGCCGAGGCAGGGCGCTCGACGACTTCACCGGCGGCAATTTTATTGATCAACTGCTTAGGTAGCGGTCGAATTGTCCGCACCTGCTCCGCATGGGCGGCTGCCTTTTTCACGACATATCCTTCTTGAGTGATTGCAGCAAAACCAGTGCGTCGAGCGGAGTCATCTGGTCCATATCCAGTTCCTTGAGCCTCTGCTCAACGGCTGACGGCTTTGGATCGAACAATGTCGGCTGGACCTTTTCCTTGTAGATGGATTCTCCCAACTCGCGTTGCGTGAATTTGCCCGATTCCAGAAGCCGGAGGATCTGCCGAGCGCGGCTGACCGTGCTGCGCGGAATTCCTGCCAATCTCGCCACCTCGATTCCATACGAGTCATCACACCCACCTTCGACGATCTGATGCAAAAAGACGACCTGATCTTCCCATCGCTTCACCGCGACCTGATAGTTTTCTATAGAATCGTAGAGGCTGGCCATTGATGTCAACTCATGGTAGTGAGTGGCAAAAATAGTTCGCGCCTTGATTTGATCGTTAATGTGCTCTACCACAGCCCAGGCTACCGACAGACCGTCAAATGTCGATGTCCCTCGCCCGACCTCATCCAAAAGCAAGAGCGATCGCTCGGTCGCATTATTCAGGATATTGGCCGCCTCAACCATCTCAACGAGGAATGTCGATTGCCCCCGAGCCAGATTATCGACAGCGCCTACACGAGTGAACACACGATCGACCAGTCCGATCTCGGCACTCTCGGCGGGTACGAACGATCCAATTTGAGCAAGGATGACAATTAGCCCGATCTGTCGCAGGTAGGTCGATTTGCCGGACATGTTGGGACCGGTAAGAATATGAATGCGAGACAAATCATCGGACAGCACCAGATCGTTAGCCACAAAGGAACCTGACGCAAGGACCGATTCCACAACCGGGTGTCTCCCTCCGCGAATAATCAGGCGAGTGTCTTCATAAAGCACAGGACGGCTGAAGCGGTGCTTGACAGCCGTTTCCGCCAGAGCCACCACCAAATCAAGTTCGGCCAACAGTTCGGCGGTCAGCATAATGTCGGCAATGCGAGAGACAAGGTACTCCATCAGTTCGGCATAGAGGTCCGCCTCCAAGGCGAATATCTTCTCCTCCGCATTGGCGATCAGTTCTTCTTTCTCTTTTAGCTCGGGAGTAATGTACCTTTCGGCATTCACCAATGTCTGTTTGCGGATGTAGTCGCCCGGAACCGAATCAAGGTTGCTGTGGGTGATTTCTATATAGTAACCAAAGACTTTATTGAATCCGACCTTGAGGCTGGCAATCCTGGTTCGCTCTCGTTCCTTCTTCTGAAGCGATGCGATGTAGGTACGGGCGTCCCGAATAGAATCGTTCAGATCGTCAAGTTCGGGCGAGTGTCCTCGTTTTATGATGTTTCCCCGGTTTGCTGTAAGCGGCGGTTCGTCACAAAGGGCTGTTTGTAGCCTTTGGATGATTTCACCGCAGTCGGGTATCGAACCGGCCAGCTTTATCAGGTGCGGACTACGCGCATCGGATAGAATTGCGACAAGCCTTTGCCCGATCGCCAGCGAACTGCGGACAGCCGCCATCTGGCGAGGGGATAGTTTCCCGATTCCAAGCCTTCCGGAAAGGCGTTCTAAATCTCCGAGCAGTTCGGTCTCTTTTCGCACAGCATAGCATAGCTCCCTGTTTTTGACCAGCTCCGCAACCCCCCCCTGCCGCAACTCAATAGCCGTCTTGTTCCTGAACGGCCTTACAAGTGCCTGGTGAAGTCGCCGCGCCCCCGAAGCTGTTTGGCAACAGTTGACGACACTAAACAGGGAATGTTCAACTGTGGATGTCGCCGTGTTTCTCACCAGTTCAAGATTGCGAACGGTACTATAATCGAGCTGCATTTCATCGCGGACATCTAGGCGTGAAAGTCGATTTATGTGAGACAGTCGATCGCGATGGTTCTCCTTCAAGTAGCGCACAATGGCGCCGGCCGCCGTAATCGCCAACTTGTGCTCACTCAAACCGAACCCGTCAAGTGTCGAAGTTCCAAAAAGCTGGGTCAATTCTCGTTCAGCCGTGCGATAATCGAAGTTCCAGTTGCCAAATGGCGTCAACTGGCAATCCGGCGTCCGTAGTATTCCATATTCTTTGGACAGATCGGTCGATGACTGTTCATCTGAATGGAGAAGCTCCCGTGGTTGCAGGACACGCACACGTTCGGCGATCTGTTCTGGCGACGACTGATCGACGACAAAACTACCGGTCGCGAAATCCAAAGCAGCCATGCCGAGTGTGCGGGATTTGTTCTGATAAAGGGCTACCAACCATGTCGGTGTGACGGACTCGACGCCATCTTCGACGGTGGCTGTTGCCGGTGTGATTATCTCAACAATATCTCTTTTGACTATACCCTTAGCGTGTTTTGGATCCTCGACTTGTTCAACAATAACAACTTTCTCCCCGGCGCTCAGAAGTTTGACAAGGTATTTGTCGACAGAGTGATATGGCACTCCCGCCAGCGGAATCTTACCGGCCGGACCGCTCGACCGTGATGTAAGGGCGATCCCAAGAATCGGTGCAGCCTTGACTGCATCGTCGCCAAACATTTCGTAGAAGTCGCCCATTCGGAAGAACAGAATCTTGTCCGGGTGTTTCGCTTTGAAGGCAGAGAATTGCCGCATCAAAGGGGTGTCACTCTTCTCTTTTGCGGGAGGTCTTGTCACCTCGCAACTACTTGAAAGGTCTGGTCGTGGTTTATTTCGAGCTTGAGCTTAAGCTGAGAGGCCTCGGCATAGCTTGCGAGACGGCCGACAAACACAACGTGATATTTCTTTTCTGAGATAGTTTTACTTCCGATATCAACTCTATGCTCGTACGCCTTCTTAAACAGATCGGCCCATTTCTTGGCATTCCCCTTCTTGGAAAAAACGCCAACCTGAACCGAGTAAAATGTCCCTGTCCTTCGTTCTGCGGCCAGATCAGGCTCGGCAGATGACGAAAGATCGGAGAGTCGATCAACCAGAGAACTGATCCCGACTGCAAATGGATAGCCTTCCCTCAGAAGATTGAAGTAGAATACGGCCCTGTCAAGATTCTTCCTGCGAGCCTCCTGCATAGTGAGCAGATAAAGGGCCTGGGAAACACCCGGTCCCTCCTTGCGACGAGAAAGCTCGATCAGCGTCTTGCTTGCCCGATCCGAGCGCCCCTTACTCAGTTGGATCCTCGCCATATCTATGAAGCCGTACTGAGCCTTGTCGCCGTTTGGGAAATAGCGGGCGTGCCGCTCAATGTTGGCCACCGCCTGTGACCTCCGATCCTGTTTTTCTAAGGAGAGAGCGGCATACCGTAGCATATCCGATAAGTACTTCCCGTCCTCCCAGCGGCGGCGGTAATCGCCAGCCAACTCGCCCAGCTTGGTGTAATTCCCCCTGGCCGCACTGTACTGGGCCAGACGAAAGACAACCTCCTGTTCGTATTGTGGCGAGACAGCCGCATTAAGGGCTGCCCTCGACAGTCCGGCTGATTTCTCTGCATCGGGCTCGAGCAGGCTTTGAAGAAACAGATTGTCTCCATTTCGCTGACTTGCCGACGAAAGTTTGGAGAGCTGTTCGCGTGCCTCATCTATATGCCCGCCCTGAATGAGCTCATAAATGTCCTTTGCCTGTGACACCGAGGCAGCAGCTAAGATAGTACAAACTAAGCGCAGGCAATAACGAATCATTGAGCAGTCCTTACGATTGCGGACCCGCTGAAGCTATGATACGCCTGTAGGCATAACGTTGGCAGCAGCAGATGATGAATCAGAACGCGACTGCAAACGCCTTTCAAGCCGACGAAACAAATCGAACACTTTGCGTTTGTCATCCCGTTCGAGGTAAATACGAATCAGCTCCATGACGGCTCGAAGATTATCGGGATGATCGTCAACTGTCTGGACAAGAACCTCCTGAGCAGAGTCCAAATCTCCCTTTTTCTCGTGCAGCTCTGCCAGAGTCAATCGCACCTCGATGTTCTGGGGAGAATGATCAAGTATATTTCGACAGATATCCAGCAAATCGCCGAATCGACCCAGATCGAACAATGTCTTCTTCAATCGTTCGATCACTCGATGCCCCTGGTCCGGAACCGCCTCAACAAGTTTTAACCAAAAGCTCACTGCGTCTTCAAACCGTTCCTCTTCACAGTAGGAATCGCCGGTCGACAGATAAGCGGGTACAAAGCCCGGGTCGAGTCCCAGCGCTTCCTTAAATGCGACACGAGCTTTGTGGTACTCACGCTTTCTTAGCAATTCCTGCCCAAGTTGGTATTTGTACACTGCAAGGGATTTTTGAGTTTTTTCCGATTCCATCTTCAACAAAGTCGATGCCGTTTGAAAGGCATCGCCCCACTGCCGTGTCTGCTTCTGCATGTGAAGCAGTCGATCGAAAGCCCTGCGATCATCTCCGCGCAACGAAATCAATTCACGCAGAGCAGAAATTGCCGTTTCGGATTCGTCGAGGGCAATATAATCTTCGGCCAGTTCGCCGAGAATAGACGCCTTCTGCTCAGCTTGCAATCCCCCGCGCAGAGTCAGGTCCTTGTGCACCTGCAGAGCTCGATCGGGCCGACCTTTGTCCCGCAGTATGCGACCTAGGCGAAGATAGGCATCCACATTGGATGAGTCCTCTGCAACCACCTGACGCAGAAGCCCGAAGGCACGTTCCATATTGTCATCAAGAAGCTCTCTGAGCGCCTGAACATACTGGGCCGAATCCCGCTTGGGTACAACGCCTCGCGTGAAGCGCTCCCATAAAAGGTAGAATGCGATCGACACGCCAAGAAGGATCAGAAAAATGACGATATATTCAATCATTTGCCGCCATCTTGAACAAACATTGACCGAGCCGTTTCTTTTGCACCATCAATGCCCTCTATCAAGTCGGTCGATTCCTCGATAGGACGATTACGTAAAACGGTGACTTCGGACTCAAGGGCACGGATCTTCCTGCGGCCCGAACGAATCTCCATCGCCTGTCGAACATACACGCCGACAAAAAGCAGCAGTGATATCAGCAGACCGCCGGCGAACGACCAAAACAATACCTCAATCAGGGCAACTCCGGTATAGGTAGTCCAGATCAGATCGATTTCAACGCGCTGATCGCTCCCCACGTTATACGAAAGAAAGGCCACTATCAGAACGATTACCAGCGCGATGAGCAGAGCTCGGACCGCCCACATAAACCCTCCATTGGCATTACTGCCGCTCAGACTGTTTCAACATCATGTTCCCCGGAATGTCAATCACATTCGCATGGTCTTACGCACAAATCCGTCGCCGACGCGCCTATCCTTCTTTGAGAAACTCTACCGATTCTATCATCTCCATAGCTTCTTTATAAACGCTGGGGAAATACTCGTATTCACACAGTACATGAAACAATAACAGCAGATTCCCTTTCTTTATGGCCACAATAGCACCCCCATAGTTTCCTTCTACTCGTTTACCGGTGGATGACGACGACGATTCAGTAACCTCAGCAGTATATCGAGACTTGCCTATCCACAGGAAAGCCTTCTGATCAGCGATTGAGAGTATGCGGTTCTTTCGCGGCACGACTTTATAGCGGTAAAATCCGGTTCCCATTTGTCCGTCGAGCAGAATCTCAAATTCTCTGAGCATTCGTGATTTCTGATCCGACTTATAGGTAGGACTCATAAGGGAATCGACTACAGCCTTGGCTCCCAGCGAACAAGTATCCACGTAGAGTACTAGGCGGGGTATTTGAGTGTAGTTTGGCGCCGTCATGTACTTAGGCGGAATCTCGTAGGCCTTCTGGACCAGCGTAATACGATAATGGGCCTTGGCTTTTCCAATAGAGTATTTCCAGTTCGGGTTGAGGGTCAGCTTAAACTCATGTTTGGAATCGGTATAAACCTTGTCCTTGACCGTTCCCGCCTTGGGACGCTTCTTTCGGGCATGGATTGAGGGCGCCGCAATAGCCATGACGAGCATCAGAATGATTAGTTTTCGCATGTTTGACCTCTTATTACCAAAGTGATCTGTCGACATCATTAAGTTTTTCATTTATACAAGCCGAGTCAAGGAATAATTCCACCGATGGCCCTTCGTTTTCCTCGCGAGCCGTCATCTGCTATTCGTACGGACCGGTCTGATTTGTGCCCCACATCTGATCACCGAAAGCCAATAGGACGAGGCCGGTCAATCCCCAGCCAGTCGGTAATGGATGTGAACTCAAAATCGCTCAGCAAACGAGCGATCTTGTTCTGCAAAACTGAGGTCGCCCCATAGGCACGCATACGTTGCCGCCAGTCCAATCCTTCGAGGCGAGGCGGATCGGGATCGAGTTCCCAGGGATGAACATAGAACATGGCTGGTCTATTGTGCCGATTGAGCCGCTTGATCAGGTACTTGGAATACCAGTACGGGGAATGCCGAAAGAATCCGCCACCTGCAACCGGCACATTCTTACCGAACAGGCGCACAGTCGAGGCTGGCAGTTCGTGCAGGGTCCTGCCGCTTTCGCAGTTCATTTCAAATGCCACACGAGGCCCGTCGGGAACACCATAGATATCATGCTTGATAGGAAACACCGAACTGTCGTAGACGAAACCGAGTTCGGCCAGAATATCAAAAACCCAGGGCGTTGACTGATTGACAGACCAACTCGGTGCCCTGTACCCATTTGGACGTTTCCCCGTCGCCTTTACCAGAGAGTCGATGGCCATTTCAGTATCTTTGCGAAAGGCATCGGGACTCATCCGGTCTGCCCGGACGTGGCTGTAACTGTGACAGGCTATTTCGTGCCCCTGACCGGCAATTTCGCTTACCAGGGCAGGGTACTTTTCCGCTACCCAGCCGAGCACGAACCAGGTAGCGCTAAGATTGTGCGAATGAAACAGGTCCAGCAGGCGATGTGTGTTTTGGACGACGGTAGACGGCAGCGAGTTCCAGTCGTCGCGTGCAAAGCGGTCAGCAAAGGCTTCAGCGACAAACCACTCCTCCAGGTCAACTGTGAGCAGATTGACCACCGAACTCATCTCGATACCAGCCTGATTAGTCGTGCCTTATCATGTTCTTCTTCCGCGGAATCAGCCGGTCTGCGATCCCCCCACCCGAGCGCTTCAAGCGGCCACGCGCACGCGACGGTTTACTTACCACAGCAGATTTGTCCACTTTCGCATAGTAGCCATAGTAATCCTGATCATAGAAGTTTGGCAAAGCCTGGTTCATATTGTTGATGACCACACCGACCAGCCGCTTTCGGTCAGGATCAAGAATGTCGGCGGCCCGCGTGATTACATCTTTTTCAGTAGAGCCTGCTTTGACTACCAGGACAGTTCCGTCTACCCTCGAGGCCAGTAGCATCGGGTCTGACACTGGGAGTGCGGGAGCAGAATCGACAAGAATACGATCGTAGTAGAACTTCATCTCATCGATCAAAGTGGCAACCGCCTCGGCGTCAAAAAGATCACCTGCACTGCCCGCAACGGTTCCCGCGGTGATAACGTCCAGTTTGTCTATAGCGGTCTTCTTCACTGCCTCGCGGGCGGCGTACCCATCGGAAAGGATTTCACCAACCCCGGTTGCACGATTGACACCGAGTAGACTGTGCATAGTGGGGCGTCTGAGATCGGTATCTATTATTAGTGTTCGTAACCCCTGCAACCGAGCGGAAGCAATTCCCATAAGAGCACAAGTTGTTGACTTGCCCTCAGCAAGTATGGCCGACGTAACTAAGATTGCCTTATAGTCGCGTCCTGTCGTTTCCTCGGCGATCCGCTCCAACATCCGCCTGAATTCGGTGGCTACAGAGGAATCGACCTTGAAACTATCGATCAGGGTGGTTTGTTGCCGCCTTGCCATTTTATCCTATCGACCGTTTTGGGTCGTGCGTCCAAGTGACTGACACATCGAGTTGTAAACCAGTACAGCCTGCTCGAGATCAGCATCTACACGTGAGAGAGATTGATTCATCTCAAGAGTACGACGGTACATGTCTATCCCTTTTCGCCAGCAGACTCGGGCCTGCTCGAGATAGCAACGCCCAAGTTCCGAATGAAGATCAACATAGGTAGGGTTCTTGCTGATCTCGTTTTGAAGAAATCGAATGCGGTCGGTGACTGCCTGCTCCGAGGCCCAATCAGGATGGAGCACAAACTTCATATGAAATTCGGCGAACTCCCGGTAGTGCTTTTCTTTCTTGGCCTCTCGGACAGATGCCAGCAAACGATAGGCCTCGGCAAGGTTCGAATCCTTGAGGGCCGCAAGTCCACGATTAAAGATCTCGCTGTCATAGTTTGTGTAAATGAGAGCTGCCTTGCGTAGAAAGTCGGTTGTTCTGGATATCAACTTGGTGAAGAGTCCTGTGTCCTGCTGCCGAAGTGCGTTGGCGATCAAAGCCAGACCAAGATTATAATAGGCATCGGCATAATAGAGATTGATCCTGGTAGCCTCTTCGAATTCCATCGCGGCCTCTTTACAGTGGTTGGCCACCAGGTACGCCTCTCCCAGGTTGTTGTGATAGTCTGCGTATCCGGGTTGGATCTGCGTTGCCTCCTTACCGCAGGCAATTGCTTTTTCGGGCGACCCAAGAGTCACATACGTCATGCATAAGAAGTTATAGGCCTGATGGTTAGCGGGATCGATCTCTGCTGCGCAATCAAATAGTCTCTTTGCTTCGACAAAAAACCGTTTGTAGAAGAATGCCGATCCAAGGCGGCACATCTCTTCAGCGTTTCCTTCTTCCAGCGTCTTCCGATATGTCTGTAGAAGCAACTCTAGCTCTTTTTTCTTCGCCCCGTGCGTCTGTTTCACCAGTGAAAGGATTTCCTCGGGATCTACCTCATGCGGGTGCGGACGACTGGTCTTTTCAGCTATCTCTCCGTCGACTAAAACGATCGATGATACAGCTCCTACCTGTCCGTCATTCGAGGTCTGTATTATGAACTCGCGGTCACTTTCCACTAGCCTGCTGTTAAGTCGATATGTTTCCATGTTGTTACCGTATAGTTTTCAGTTCGTCCAATTTGGGAATAGCCGCCAGTACTTTCAGGCCGAGCAGATCCTCAATCTCCTTTACATGCCTGATAGAATTGTCAAAAAGCTCTGCCAAAAATACAGCCGCCGCTCCTACCATGAGCCCTAATGCAATACCTATCATCAGGATACGCGTCCTGTCAGGCCAAAACGGGGAAACCGCAATGCGAGCCGGCTCAATAATACGATATTTGGTGCGATCCTTGGCCCTCTCTGACATGATTCCGACAGTGGTCTCCTCGGACTTGAAGACGTCCCGATACCTGCGAGCGTTGGTGACACGGGACTTCTCTTCGTCAACCTCCGAGGCCAAACGCGGAATCTGTTTCATGCGCTCATCGATCTTTTCAAGCGATGCCTCCAGACGCGACACCCGGGAACCGAGTATTTTCGTATCTTCCTTTTGCAGGAAATGACGTTCGAGAAGTTGCCGCTGATTCTCAGGCAACTCGGAAAACTGCTGCGCTACTGCGTGTCGAATCTCCATTTGGAGATAGCGAATGTTCTCGTTAAGGCGTATGTTTGCATCCAATACGTTTTGTGCATTCCACGGATATTTCTCCATCAAACCGGCGAAAGAGGACATCTGTTCGTCTATCTCTTTACGCAACTCCACTATCGAGTCGGAATAGACCAACCTTTTTTTCAGTAAACCCATGCTCTTGAGTTGTTCATTTACTCCCGTCGCCTCATTTCGTAAGTCGGCTCTATCGAGCCTGGCCTTGTCGATATCGGACAGAATGTCGCGCCGATTAGGCTCGGAGGAGATATTCGCCGGAAAGCGCATGTCATCGAGCCGCCGCTGGGCAGCAGCCAGCGAATCGAGAGCCGCTTGATAATCGTGTTCCATTTTTTCAAGCTGCATGTCAGCAAAAGTCTGATTGTCGAGAATCTTCTCCAGTTCGTATCTCGTCTTCTCCAATTCCAGAATCTCCGCCAACTGGGTCACCATATCACGAGCCAACACGGGATCGGTGTTTTCCACCGTCAGCTTGATCTGATCTTCTCCAACGAATTGGATCACTATCTGACCTCGCAAGTGCTCGTAGAGCAAATTCAATTTCAGCATCTCCGCACTATGCCCCGGATTCAATTCACGGAGCTTTGCTGCCTGTTGTACTATCGCCGGGTCATTATCAAGATGCAGATTCTGGATCAGTTGCGAGAGATAAGTTTGCGACGTTATCTCATTTTGCAGGGCGGCCAGTTGGCGAGCACGATCCTCTGCTGACTGACGCATCCTTCCGCCGCCCCCAATCAGGTTTATCAGTTCGCGCGACACGTTGGTCGGCCGGTCGATCCAGATTATCGTTGAAGACCGATACTTCGGCACCAGGAACATGGAACCGCCATAGGCAATTGCAGCAACTAGAACCAACGGTATTATCAAAAGCCACTTGCGCTTGAGAACTATCGAGACAATCTCTCGCAGTTCAATCGAGGTAGCTTGTTCTGTCGGACGGGTATCAGCCATAGTCGTTTTGCGGCACCGTGTCAGGGCTGCACAACCTCATCACCGTTGGTTCTGAGTTGGTCATAGATCAGTAGTCCGGACGTAATCGCCCCCAGAACCGCTGCTATCGTCCCAAGATTCTCCGAGAAAAAACCCCGTGTGCGACGAGGTACTACAACAACATCCTCTCGCTTTAGAATATACCTGGTGACTGCTGCCTGGTTGGCGTAGCGATTAAGATCCAGATGTATAGTCTGCGCATAGTACCCGTCTTTCGATATCACTTTCACCTCGTCCAGTTTGGCATCCTCTGTCGGCCCACCTGCAAGGGCCAGCGCCTCCAGCAAATCGACGTTTTCCTCGTACTTCAACTGCCCAGGCCTGCCGACTGCACCGACAACATAGAATTGGTTTTTCACGTCCACTCGCTGGGCAATATCGCGTGTCGACAATCCAAACGGTGTACGCGGCACTTCGATTGTGTCCTGACGTCGGACCTTGGGTAGTTTATCCACACGTCCTTCGGAAATAGCCTTAGCGACATTGACCACCTCTATTTCGCCAGCTCGGTCACCACCCCTGATTATCGTAACCCTGGACAGATCACCAAACTCGGTAACACTACCAGCCTCATTTAGTATCGTCCAAAGGTCGGGAATCCTTTCGAATGTCAGTTTTCCCGGCGTTTGAACCTGACCGGCTACGAATACGTGCTGATAGTTGTACTGGATTACTCTGACAACCGCCTGAGAAATCTTCTTGTTCAGGCGGCTGATGCGCCGAACTATTACGAGCTGTAAGTCCTCAGCTGTTTTCCCGGCCGCTTCGGTATAACCGATGACATCAAGAGCTATTTTCCCGGTCAGATCGACCGTTACTGTAGCATTTAGTACTGGGTCCTGGTAGAACTTGATTTCAAGAACATCACCCGGACCAATCCGGTAATCCTCTCCAAATGTCGTCCCACAGAGAAACATAACGGAAAAGATAACAACAGCTCCCAAACCAGAAACAGTCCTTTGCATAATCATTCCCCTAAGTAACTTTCCTTAAATAGCTTATACCAACATCAGCACTTTAGGCCGATCCACTTGTAAAATATAGAATTGCCGCCTCGCGGAGTAAAGCTTAAAAGGTGCGCCCATTCTTTTGTGACCACAAGCCTTTGAAGTATGAGCTACGGCAACGCCATCTTGGGCTAACTATCATGCAGAGATGAGGTAAGCACAAACCGGTTGCGTCCGCGCTCTTTTGCCTGCAAAAGCGCCATATCCGCCGCAAATATCAGCTTTTCCGCCTCATCGGCATCGTCGGGAAAGACCGCTCCACCAAGCGAAATTGTACACGGCACCGGCCGATTGACCCCATCTATTTCAAAACTGGCACCGGAAACCTCTCGCTGTAACCGCGCCATAAATCTCTGGCACATATCCTGCCCCGCCTCGGGCATGACAACACAAAACTCGTCACCGCCATAGCGGGCGGTAACATCGATGGCTCGGATATTGTCTTTGAGAATCCTGCCCATCTGGCTGAGAATAGCGTCACCGGCCAAATGTCCAAAAGTATCGTTAGCGACCTTCAGAAGGTCGAGATCAAAAATGACCAGAGCAAGATTGCGATTGTGCCGGAGGGCACGACTAATCTCTTCGTCCAGCCGCTTGCGAAAATACCGGCGGTTGGCCAAACCGGTGAGACTATCGGTGTACGACAACTCTTCCACCTTCTCAAACGATTCAACGTTTTGGAGCAAGTGACGAGCATTTTCCCTTAACATATTCATTCGTCCAACAAGACCGGACTCCACATTTCCATCACCAAAGCACAGTAAACCGGCGCGTCGATCATTGAGAGGGAAAGCAGCCACGTGCGACAAACCACTGGCCAGCAACTGACTGCAAAATGGCGTTTTCTGCCCATTGGGGGAAGCAAGCTGGTCCACGTTCAGTAATCCGTCAGCTCCCACCTCAGTCACTATCGCATCAAACTGCTCTTTGGTCGGCGAAGGAACTGTTCCTCTCAGGCCGTTCTTGCAGACAATCGGACCGTCGGATTCTGATTTCGCTGCATACAGATACGCAATTCTATCCACGCCAATATCTTTTTTGACGGTCTCTATCAGCTCAGGAACGAGTGATTCCGATCGTCGGTGACGCACCAGCCGCAGAACCCTGGATTCGATGTCTGTCTCGTCAGTTAGACGTCCTGCCACTTTCGTCGCAGAATCGCGTCTGCGCTGCAGTCGTTCGACCTTCTCCTCAAACCACTTGCAATGATATGCTACAGATAATGAGTGCGCCAAACTCGCCGAAAACTCGTCAAAAACGGACGATTCGTAGTCCCCGGAACGTGAAAGAAAGTAAACTCCGTACAGGTTGCCCCTCCAAGTGATCGGAATCACGGTATCTGCGCCATGTCTTTCAAGGACACGGAGCGCGCCAGCGGGCAATAGATCTGAATAGTGGCCAAGAGGCATTGGCCGGTGCGACTGGAGAAAGCGCGATGTCAGAACTGGCTTGAGATCAAGGCGTATGAGAGGCCTGTCGGCTGGCGGAAGACCGTGCGAGAAGTCCAGCACAAGTGCTTGCCCTCGTTGGCGCAGGTACATTATGACCTCGCACCCCAGATCGTTCTTGAGGATGTCCGATACACCTCGGGCAACCATCTTTACCGATCCGCCGGTTGAGGCCTCATTCCAGACCTCACCCAGCCTTCTACCGGTTTCAGCCTGAGGAGCGAGCCTGCGAAGTCGATGTTTCTGGCGTACCCCCATCCAGAGCGCCACGGCAACGACCACCGTAATACTCAGGACAATAACTATGCCAAGATATTCAGTCATCGGTCAAGCTCCGATATAAAACATAATATACCAAACACTTAACGATTGTCAACCAAAACAGGGCGATTCACGATCGGATCATGCGAAACCTGGACCTCTTCGTCAGCAGGCCCATTTTCCTCAAGGTATCAAATACGGTGAACCAGCCGACTGCTTCGCTCTCAGACCGAAATCGTAACGCGTTTCTGATCTCGCGAATGGAGGAAAAAGGGTCATCCCGGACGATCTGGAGTACCCGTGCTTCAAACGGAGAGCTATCGGTCTTGCCGGTCTCTACTGACTCGGCCAACGAACCGGCTGGCGGTGATGAGACAGCCTGATCAAGAGTCACGCGTGTGAGCTGTTGCGCTTTTTTTTTTGGTCCGATCCGTCCTGAGGAATAAAATCGTCGCGGGCATCCTGAATGCTCTGATGGGCATTGAGGATATTATCAAATTCCAACAATTCGTAAATTTCGTAGACGTTTGGAATCATGTTTGCAAGTTTGATATCGCCCTTGTTGGCGCGGACCTCTTTGATATGAGATATGAACACGCCCCATCCGGCAGACGAAATATACTCCACGCCGGCCAGATCGACTACTATCCGGTAACACTCGCGCTTGAGAAGAGACATGATCACTTCTTCCAGCTCATCGGCTGTGAGTGTGTCGATTACTCCGTCGACACGCACTTCCGACAACTGGTGTCGAGTGTCTTCATGCAATGATATGCTGATACTGTCCATACACTCCGAGCGGCTAAGGTCAGTTTACCGCACGAATAAACGAAGACACCCAGCCAGTTGCAAGCACTTTATTTCCTGCTGCGGCGGCGCGAGGACGATGCGGCAATCTTCCTTACCGCGACTTTTCCACTGTCATCACTGGCCGCCTTCCTTACGCTTTTGGCCTCGCTCTTATCGAATGACCGAGCGACAATAAACGTCAAATCATCGTTTTGCGCGGCAAATCCGGAGAAATCCTCCACAGCGTCAATAATTGCCGATCGAAGTTTTCCGACGCTGCCTTTAGATGAGTTCGTCAGGCGTTTCTCCAGCATATCCGAGAGTCGCTGCAGACCGAATCGCGAACCGTCGCGGCCGACCGCTTCAGTCAATCCATCTGTAAAGATAATGAAGTGATCATTGTGTTTAAGTCGTACTGTGGTTTCTTCAAGGCGATCCTCAAATGATTCACCCGATGTCACCGGAATCCCCAGCGGCATACCGGCAGGGTTGATGTTCCGCATTTTCCCGGTCCCGGAGCGGAAAAAGAGCATCGGGTTGTGACCGGCCGAAACCAGTCGCAAGGTGCGGTGCGCCACATCGTAAATAATTAACAGCACTGTAATGAACATTCCGGGAGGGATGTTGCTTTTCAGATAATCATTCACCTTCAAAAGAACTTCTTTCGCCGACACTCCGCCGACCGCCTGTATTTGAATCACAGTGCGCAGCATTGACATCACCAGCGAAGCCGGTACTCCCTTGCCGGAGACGTCCGCTACCGTCAGGCAGAATCGTCCGGAATCAATCTCAAAGACATCATACAGGTCACCGCCTACAACGGACGCAGCATGATAGAACGCATCCAGTTGCAGTCCCGGTATCTTCGGCAACTCATCCGGCATCAACGTTTTTTGAATCTGTGAGGCTACTTCGATCTCCTTTGCCATCTTCTCACGCGCAATGATGTTCTGACGATCCTGGCTCAGGCGGGTTATCATTCCATTGAAGGCGCGAGAAATCTCGAAAAACTCTTCCGCTCCCTCAAGGGGCAATTCCGAGGTCAGGTCTCCTGACGTAAACCGACGTACTCTTGACGTGATCTTTGCAATCGGTCTGACAAAATAATTGGACAGCAAATAAATACCCAGGACTCCAACCATCAACAACACTACGATAATCGCGACCATGTTCCGTCGTGACTCGCTTACTTGTTCAAGAAGCTGTGCTGACGAATAGATGACATGAACGCGCCCCAGGTTTTCCTGCCCTTCTCGACCAAAAGGAGTGACAAGGTAATTCAAGTACTCGTCTTTGTACTCAAATCTGGTCGGGTGCTTCGGCTGCGCATCCGGCACGAAGTCGGGTCTGCGAAATGGCTTTCGAATGTAGCGAGTATCTTCCGAATGGGCCAGGATAAGTCCCAGCGAGTCGGTCAGGACTATCAGCCTCAGCTCTGAGTTGGCTCGAAGATAACTGACAATCAGTTCGTCGAATTCAACATGGGACCGACTGTTGCGAAGGTATCCGCGCGCCTGGTCCGCGATAGTCGTCGATAGTGAGGCTACCGTCTGGTCAAGGTGACGATAGAGCTGCCGAGTAGTCCGGTAGTCCATATAGTATATCGATGTAGCAATGATAGCCGACACGATAACAAAAGTCCACAAAGAGAATCGCACTCGAAGCGACGACATGCGGCGCAAAAGAGGCAGGCCGTCACCGCTCGGCGGTTGCAACCTCTTGATCATTCGCAATTCATTATATCCTGCCGCCGAAATATACTCCACCGAGTCCATTATTTTCTGAATCATGTAAAAGCCCAGTCCGCCCTTGCGGCCCGAATCCACCAGTTGCTCAAGGTCGAGCCGGCCGCTGCTGTCCGGTCGAAAGGACCGCCCAAAGTCAATCAAAGAGAAAACGACAAGCTTGCGGTAGATTACAATGCGAAGACGAAGAACACCCTTTTCGTAGAGATAGGCATGGCGGATAATGTTGGAGGCGCCTTCCTCGACAGCAAGCTGAACGGCCGATGTCTCTTTTGCCGACAGACCAGCCGTTACACAACTTTCCCGAGTAGTGCGAAGTATGCCGTCGAGGTACTTCTCCTCAGCAAGAAACTCAGCGTTTAATTCTTTGATCGGTCGACGCAGCATCCTGAATCAAACTATTAAGAGACAAAAGACAGGTCTACATAAAAACGCCCGAAAGGCGGCCGAATCCGGCTATTCCGCCCGCTCCTGCTCAAGGCGCAAACGGGCCTGCTCGATATTATCCAGCGCGTTCTTACTATTTGGAAAAGCCTTGAGCACTTTCTGCCAGGCATCAATCGCATTCTCAAATTCACCCTGACGCATAAAGCGCAATCCATCGAGATACAGCTTCCAAATCCGTTCGTTTTTTTGAATGTCGGCCAGCGCCGGCCCGCGAGGCGGAGAGGCATCGATACGTTCCAGGTATTCGCTGGCCACGATCTGCCCGGGATCGTCATCTAACACCGCCTGCAATTCGCGGCGAGCCCTGACATAGTCGCCCATGTTGTACAGTGTGATTCCGCGACCCAGCTTGCGCAGGATACTCAGCCCGGACAAGGCTCGTTTCTTCGCCCGATATACTTCGGCATTGTTCGGATCAAGTACAAGAGCCTTGCCATATAGTTCGACCGCGTCAAGCTGACGCCCTTCCGTCTCCGCCTGACTCGCCCGCGCTACCAGACGGTCGATCTCGTCTGAGCGTGCATTTTGGACTTTTGCCCGAAGTTCAATCGCCCGTTTGTTCAATGGCGCCAGATCAAGAGACGATTCGATCATATCCTCGGCGGCGTCAAGGTCCCCTTTCTTCAGGAACCGTTCAGCATAAACGAGTCTGCTGTCCACCAACCTCTGCCCCTCAGACTCGTCCCCGTTGTGGGCGATCTCCTCATCCCGGTTAATTGACCGCACCATGTCAATCGCTGACACGGCCGCGATGACATCCTCGTTTGTTTCATCGAAAACGAGCGCGAGACGGTAGTAAAACAGGGCCGAATCGAGCTGGAATTGCTCATTGAACATGTCTGCTTTTTTGACGAATTGCTCAAACCTGCTGTCATCGTCTACCCGGACTCCCTCGTAGTCGGATCCTTTATCAGGCTGATACCGGGGTTCTGGTTGCGCCCCCTTACGGTCGTCCAGCGTAGACCCTATCAGCAGTGAGAGAGAAATACGGTGGGAATCATCGATAAAATCCGTGACTTTGTATGCATAGTCCAGCTTCAATCGACCGGCTTTGTACCCGGCCCCAAATGACGCATTGTCGCGGTCGTATCCGGCACGCAGGGCATATCGATCATCGAACAGCAGCTCTGCCCCGGTGTGCACTTTAGCATCCCGACGCTCGGTCTTTTCCAGATCAAACGATGCTGTCAATTCAGTCGCCTCAGTCAATGCAATCTTGCGCATAGCCAGTCCCACCGCGCCCGAAACCGGCGACTCTTCTACCAGAGAATCAAGACCAAGCTCCGGCTGAACGATGTTGCGCACAATCGCCCCGACCGAAAAATGAGTCGATAGGTCCAAGATCGTGCCGGCATCGAGTCCAAAACCAAAATCCGACAATCGGTCCATCTCCTGACCGACCAGCTTCCCGGAAACGCCAAGAGAAAGTGCACTGCCAAAACGACGACCATAGGACAAAAGGAATTGCCACTGGGAAAAATCGAACTGGTTCAACTCCACGAAATCACGCGTGCGGACAATATCGTCGGTTCCCAGTCGCATATATGCCAGCCCGATGCTGCCAAGAGTCGCGCTCGGCGCGACCCATGAAGCATAACTGTAACGCGTTCCCTCGAACAGCGTCATGTGCATAAAGCTGAGTTCCTGCTGACGCAAACGACCAAGGCCGGACGGATTGTAGAACAGCGCGCTGCCATCATCTGCAAGAGCCGTAAAGGCACCACCCATTCCAAGCGCCCGAGCACCGACGCCTATATTGAACGGTGATTCGATCCCGCCATCGTCAGCGGCCAGCGTCATAGTCGCAATTGCCGCGCATAGAACCAACAACAGTATAGTCGAACGAAGAAACCTCACTTGAGCACCATAATCTTTTTGCGGACTGTTTGGTTAGTTTCTGGCGTGGTCAGGGTGGCAATGTACACGCCGTTATGCACCATCTCCCCGTCGCCGTTGCGCCCGTCCCATGTGAAGAACTGGTCCTGACCCACCATTGCCTGACGCGAGAGTCTCTGTTCATAAACCAACTGGCCGGTAGCTGTGAAAATGCGAAACTCTATATTCGACGACTGCGACAGGACAAATGAGAATCGCGCAGGCCCCAGCAGGGGATTGAATGGATTGTTCTCAATTCCAAATGACTGTTGAAAAGATGACCCGTGAAGCGTGTACTCCCGCGAGAAGAGCAGCGAGTCTCCGTTACTAGGTACGACAGGCACACGCTCTCCCCAGTTAGGTCCGCTGGCAAAGGTCGCGTTGATCGACTCAGCCCGCAACTGCAGACCAAAGGAAGATACTGCCGAACTCCTCACTGTCGCAGTGAATACCAAGCCAAGAGTACTCCTGGCAGGCAGAAGAGCTCGCGCAAAATCCAGAAACAGACCTGAGTCCTGGGCGGTCAGGGACGACATCAAGTCACGCCCGGAGAATCCTGTCCGCTCCGGGTCGAAGAGAGAATCCATTGATAGCGTCGCGCCATCAGGCAAATCAATACCAATAAACAGACTATTCAACTCGACTGCGTAGTCATGACTGTTATTGAATTGTAATGCAAAAAGTTCTTGGGGACGTCCCTGCGCAATTACGGACGAGTCGATCAGGATGGCCTTGACATTGAAGCCGGT
Organism: Candidatus Zixiibacteriota bacterium; assembly: GCA_046754125.1. Lineage (GTDB taxonomy): Bacteria > Zixibacteria > MSB-5A5 > GN15 > FEB-12 > JBHHVC01. The sequence goes on along the minus strand of JBHHVC010000003.1, from coordinate 5,230 downwards.
AGCCCCTGGAGGGACAACTCTTATCCGTACTCGGAACCCGTCTCTGCCTATGAGCGCACTCTGATCGGTGTTGAGGTCATTTGAAGTATCGGTTATCACAAAACTAAACCACGCGGTTGTATCGAAATCCGGCGCGCGGAAGTCAAACACAATCGGCACACCGACAGCGAGCGGACCTTCTATGACTTCGTTTGTACCGAAGTCAGGTCCTCCGGTGTTGAATCTGAATCTGGCATCAGATACATCCGCCTCGCCCCTGTTTATCAATGCAACCGAAATGCTGAACTGCTCTCCCCTTCGCACCGTACCGCGCCCAACTCCAGCGAGAATATACGTAAGTTCCAGAAAAGCAGGGCGCTGGATTGTGGCCAATGCTGTATCGTCGATCGGCGGCAGCACATCGACTACCGGCAATGGTGAGATAGAAACAGTGAATAGCTCGGAATGGATGGGTCTGTCGGTAGCAGTAACCGGGAAGTTGACTTCGACCGTATCAAAGGCTGCCAGCGGGCCGAGTCTCTGTGTCGCCACGAATTGGGATCCGCCGTCACTGGCCAGCGTTACTTGCAAAGCAGATACTTGGTCGGATCGGTTGGCTACGAGCGCTCGAATAGTAAACTCCTGCCGATTGTTGACCTTAGGTGCGTTCGGCGCTACTATATCAACGGAAACAATCTGCACTGCAGCCAATGTCGGTCCCGGCTGCTCCAAAAGTTCAACAGTACCAATGGTTGTGTCGAAGAAACCAATCAACTGATGATTCGAATACCACCGATAGGATAGAGAGACATGGTATGTTCCCGGTGACAGCGATGAATTTGTGCCAACTAATCCGGGAATATCTCGATAAGTCATTAGATTGCTATCAACAGATGAATAATTGGCAGGACTGTCGAACACTATTTCCTGCTCATCTCCCGATTCAAATGTGACCTTCACTCCCGCTCTGCCGCTCCTATCAATTGGGGCTGAATGAATCACACTAAAGCCCATCGAAAATGGAACACCTATGTATACTGTGTCAGGGGAAAAGGAATCGGGCACCGGGCTGATACTACCGGGTCGAACTATACTTAGAGGCATGACCTGATGATCTACCAAAGTATGCCTTTGACCGTCAATCTCAAAAACTGAGGTCAGATTGACTGTGAGCGTATCCTCATCCTGACTAACGTCTGGAATGTGTAGATCTACTGGAAGTACAACGTATCCCCAGGGCGAAATAGTTGAACTGTCAATTACGATGGTCTCCCCGGTCGACTGCCACGTAATGGTTGCCCTTATCGGCTCAACCGGATCCAACTCTCCTCTGTTGACAGTCCAGAGCTCAGCGGCAGTATCGCTGCCGGCTATTAACGTGCGAATTGAATGGCCGCCTTGATCTCTTAAGACTAGTATGTCAAAGCCGCTGAAGGAAACCTCAACACTGTTCGATATAATGTCGTTACTTGTTGCCGAAACTTCTGTGATAGCAGAATGCCCATCGAATCGAACTCCCGCAGCGCCAAGATCGATGACGCCGTTTTCAAGTAGCCCGTTGTCATTGAGCTCAGACGGCTCAAGCATACCCGAACCTGTTGATAGTAACACAGGATTGGCGGCAAGATCATAGTCGACTAACGGGTTGCCGTCGGCATCCAGCAGTCTGAGCAGGGCGGTAGAGAGCAGCGGAATGCCGACCAGTTGAGAACGCGAAATGCTCAGATTCAAGGATGCTAACTCGTTCGGTAGCTCGGTCGGTAGTATCAAAAATGGTTCTGACTCGGCAGGGCCAAAGATGGTCTTGTCCTTCTTGTTGAAACCGCTCAGGGAAAGTCGATACTGGCCAGCCAACGGCGAATTGACCACGCCTGCAATCAGCACCTGTACAACTACTGTTTTAGGTTCATCGTCATCGTCGTCATTGTCGTCTCCATCCGGGTCGTCATCTCTGTCCGTCGCTTTCAGATGCAGCGTAAGACTGGAACCAGAAACATCGATTGACCGAATACCATAATCGCGAGAATCAAGATCATCGCTTAGCCGCACGCTGTCGAATTGTGCCAGCGAGAACTGCGATGGGAAATCAAAGGTCACACCGCCCTTGTCCAACTTGCGAAAAGACTTACAGGAGACAGAGAATGTGATGGAATAGTCGGCGCGCACGCCTGCTGCGAAATCACTCGCATTCACAACAAACTGGTCGACCGCTCCATGATCGTCATCGCCGTCGTCGGCAGCTCCTGCCTGAAATCCCCCTTGCGCATTTCCGCGTGCGAAAGACTGTTCAGCCGCCGCTGGAGCAGGCATCATCGCCATTATTAAAAGCAAAAGCAGTAAGCTGCTCAACTGCTTCCAGATCACTCTTGGCATCGTTTACAAGCCTCGATTATCCCTGAATAGGCTCAGGTTGTGTATACCTGAAGCAAAGCCTGTGCCATATCTTCTTGTCCTACAGAAAGTTAGCAGGAAAAATCTTCCGCTTGCAGAGACCTGCAAATTGCCCGATAAGGGGCTGAATTGGAACAACTTAGTTGTGCGTGTGGAAGAAAACAGGGTAGGCGCTCAGGGACGCCAGTCCTTTTGACCAGACTAACCAGTCGTTTTCAGTGAAACTGCTTGCAAAAAACTGTCAGAGCGTTGCATTTGTCAGCCGATTCTATCTGAACTAACAGTTCGTACTAATAGGTGACCCGCTCGGCAGCCTCGACCGTATTGGACATCAGCATGGCTATAGTCATCGGCCCGACCCCACCCGGAACCGGAGTAATATACGACGCCTTTTCGGCCACAGGAGTAAAATGGACATCACCGACCAATCGATACCCTTTGTCGCTTGCTGTATCCTCCACCCGGTTGATCCCGACGTCCACTACCACAGCCCCTTCCCTGACCATATCCGCCGAAACAAACTCCGGCCGACCGATAGCTGCGATCAAGATGTCCGCGCGCGATGTAATAGCCGGGAGATTCGCCGACCGCGAATGGGAGACTGTCACTGTCGCATTAGCCATCGCCTGTTTCTGAACCAATAATGCGGCCAGCGGCTTGCCGACGATATTGGAGCGTCCAACAATGACCACTTCCTTGCCAGCCGGATCGATCTGGTAATGCTCAAGCAGCTTGATAATACCGTGTGGTGTGCAGGGAAGCAGCCCCCCTCGTCCGATCAGCATCATCCCGACATTGTGAGGATGAAAACCATCAACATCTTTTGTCGGGTCAATGGCGAGTGTGACTGAAAGTTCGTCGATACCGGACGGCAACGGCGACTGCACGAGAATGCCATGGACGCTGGAATCGGCGTTGAGCCGTTTCACCACCGCAATCAACTCTTGCTGACTCGTCTTAGCATCCATGCGGATTACTTGTGAGAAGAGTTTCAGCTTTTCGCATGCTCGCGCCTTGGAGGCTACATAAGTCTGAGAAGCGGGATCATCGCCGACAAGAACAGCCACCAAGCCGGGCGTTATCGATTGCTCTTTCAGTCTCGCGATTCGAGGTTTCAGGGCCTGCCGAACCGACCTGGCCACAAGTTTGCCGTCGATGATCTGTGCGGGCATTATTCTGTTTCGGTCTCAGCGACCGTGGCCTCTCCATCTTTGGAGTCAGCAGCATCTTTCTTTTCCTGATTGCGGTAATCGTCGGGGTTGAAGTCCAGCCTCAGCCTCTGTATCTCCTGGCAGACCCCGGTGGAGCTTTCAATCTTCAGGAGCACAGCAGAGAGCTTCACATCGTCCGTAGCAGTCGCGAATCGCTTGGGCATTCCCGTCAGGAATCGAAACAACGACGGTTCCTTTTGCATTCCGATTATCGAATCATGGGGCCCGGTCATTCCCACGTCGGTGATGTAGGCCGTCCCTTCCTGAGATATCTGCTCATCGGCCGTCTGAACATGCGTATGAGTGCCCAAAACTGCCGATACTTTGCCGTCAAGATAGTACGCCATTGCCTGTTTTTCGGAAGTCGCCTCGGCATGAAAGTCGACGATGATGATCGGAGTCTGGTTGCGCATGAGTTCTATTTGCCGCCGAGCCACCTGAAAAGGACAGTCAATGTCCTTCATATAGACTCGTCCCATCAGGTTAACGATGCCGATAGCAACTCCCCCGACGGTATCAACATAAGTGCCTTTTCCGGGCGCATCGGACGGAAAATTTGCCGGGCGAAGAAGCTTCTGGTTGTCCTTGAGGTAACTGACAATTTCGTAGCGATCCCAGATGTGGTTACCGGATGTCTGTATGTCTATTCCATACGAGAACGCCTTGCGCGACATCTCCGGGGTAATACCGAAACCACCGGCAGCGTTTTCAACATTGGCGATGACATAGTCGATGCCATACCGTTCCCGAATCGGCTTGATCATGGTAGCCGCCGCCTGACGACCGGTCTGGCCACAAATATCGGCCACAAACATCACAGTTACAGCAGACACATCATATCCCTTCTTTCTGATGCCCCTAACTTCGAAAGTCTTATTCTACTTGGCATACTCGGTGGTCCGTGTTTCGCGCAACACGGTGACTTTGATCTGCCCGGGGTATTGCATTTCGCCTTCGATCTTCTCCGCAATATCTGAGGCCAGTATTGATGACTGGAGGTCGTCAACCATTTCGTGTTCCACCATAACCCGTATCTCGCGGCCCGCTTGGATGGCATAGGCTTTTGACACCCCCTTAAAACTGTCTGCTATCTCTTCCAGTTGTGTCAATCGCTTAATGTATGCCTCCAGCGGTTCCCGGCGTGCCCCCGGTCGAGCACCGGAGACAGCATCGGCCGCCTGCACAATGACCGGATATGGGCTGAGCATGGGGACGTCGCCATGATGAGATTCTATGGCATTCACGACAACCTCGTGTTCCTTATAGCGGGACATGAAGTCCGCACCGATCTGCGTATGTGTACCCTCGGTTTCGCGGTCGATGGCCTTTCCAATATCGTGCAAGAGGCCGCATCGTTTGGCAATTACCGGGTCGAGTTCCAACTCGGCGGCCATCAGACCGCACAACATGGCTACCTCTTTGGAATGGGCCAGCACGTTCTGCCCGTAGGAAGTCCGATAGTTGAGTTTGCCTAACTGGCGAACAACGTCTGGATGCAGTCCGTGAATGCCTAAATCAAAACAGGCCTGCTCACCTGCTTCACGAACAATTACATCCATCTCCTTCTGGCACTTCTCAACCAGTTCCTCAATGCGGGTCGGATGAATACGCCCGTCGGTAACCAGTCGCTCAAGGGCCATGCGGGCGAT
>JBHHVC010000002.1:0-35594 GCA_046754125.1 Candidatus Zixiibacteriota bacterium | reverse complement strand
ACGTGATAATGTTAAATGGAGGAAACTTGGATGTCAAGGTCTTTTACCTGAATCCCAGGAAAATCATATATCTTTTTTTAACTAAAATCGCCAGAATCTGTTATATTATTGGTAATGAATAATAGCAACTGCTGTGAGACAACAACATAGATGAAAAACCTGACGATTCTACTCTCTGTTCTATTCTTAGTCGCTGCTACCGCTATGGCTGTTCCTCTGGATCTGCCAGAGGACTACTATGAAATGTTCGAAAGCCCGTCTGGTTCGGGCAAGAACAGCTACAATCCCGGATCGCAGGCGCTGGCTACCAGCTACGGCTTTGACTCGGTGGCTGTGTTCAAGTTCGGCAACTTTGCCGGATCGGACTGCTGGGGCTGGCAAGGTCCGGACGGAAATGAATATGCCATCATGGGAATATATGAGGGGATCGTTTTTGTCGATGTCACTCATCTGGCCGTTATCGATACTGTTCCCGGTCCGAACAGCAGTTGCGCTTTCTTCTGGCGGGACATCAAGACCTTCGGCCACTATTGTTATGCTGTCAGCGAGTGCAGCGGCCCAAACGCCGGACTAATGGTAATGGACATGCAATACCTGCCGGATTCGGTGAAGTTGATCCGATCCGTTCCAGTCAACGGCATAGCCTCTTACACCTCGCACAACATGACTATAGACACGGTGAAAGGCTTTACCTATGTTGAAGGATTCAATTCTCCCTCGGTCCACATATTCGATCTGGCCGACCCGGAAAATCCGTTATATGTGAACAGTTTTGGACCGATCAACGGTATCCACGATTTGTTTGCTCACAACGACACCGCCTACATGGCCGAGGGGTCTGATCCCTCATTTTCGATTTGGGACATGTCGAACAAGCTTGCTCCAGTCCTTCTCAAGCGAGTCCAGATTCCTAACGCCGGCTACGTTCACAACATCTGGCCGACCAACGACGGCAAGTTTGTCGCCACAACCGAGGAAACTGCAGTAAAAACCGTGAAAATATGGAACATTGGCGACTTGAACAATATCAGCCTTGTCGGGGAATACCTGGGACCGTCGAATTTAGCCCACAATGCACAAATCCAGGATAACATCCTGTTCCTTTCGCACTATGAATCGGGCGTGTCGGCGGTGGACTTGACTGTGCCATCGTTTGTCCACGAGATTGGACTTTTTGACACCTGGCCCGATGGTGACATTGCACAGTTCAATGGTTGTTGGGGGGTTTTTCCACACACGACATCCGGGAATGTCTATGCCTCGAACCTGAGCGGTGAGTTATACATCCTGAAGTTCTTACAATCAGCCGATTTGCCGTTGGCCTTTCGGCCAAATTTGGGGGACGATAACTCTTCTCATGTCGTTGATCATACGCCTACATTTTTCTGGTCGTTTATGGACACTCTTGGCGCTCAGGCAGCTTTCGATATTGAGGTCGGCAGTGACGCCGACTGGTCCATAGCTGAAATGTGGGTCAGTGGACAGATCTTTGGGAGCGACACCTCAATTGTCTATGCAGGTAGCTCTGTTTTGACCGATGGCACAACCTACTACTTCCGCATTCGTGTAAACAATGGGTTTGAGTGGGGCAGCTGGAGAGTCGGACGGTTTACGATGAACAGTTTACCGACCGCTCCTGAGCCACTGACGCCGATTGAGCAGAATCTGGTTGTGGCCGACTGGGTTGAGTTGGAGGTTAACAACGCGTCCGATCCCGAGGGCGATCCTCTGCAATACCAGTTCGAGGTTTACAGCGATCCGGGTCTATCCAATGTTGTTCGCACGGACAGTGGAGTCGCCGAGCAGGCAGGCAGCACTAAGTCTCGGGTTTTTTCTGGATTTGAGATCGGGGCCGAATACTGGTGGCGCGTTCGTGTATTTGACGGCTACGAATTCTCGGACTATTCGCAGCCAGTGTCGTTTGTGACGCGCTCGAGCAGAGCTATCGAAGTTCCCGGTGAACAGTTGACAATTCAGGCGGCAATCGATGTCGCCCAGTTTGGCGACACGGTGCTGCTCTCACCCGGCACCTATAGTGAACTGATCGACTTCAAGGATCAGAGAGTTAATCTGGTCGGGGACGCTGGAGCCGAGGCCACGATAATCCAGCCCCCTACAGACAGTTCCTACACCCGCCTGGTCAATCTTACAGGAGGTGCAACCCAGCTTGAAATACGGGGAATTACCTTTGCCGGCGTGAATGCACAGATGGTGCTCGACATTGATCAGACGACTGATATAGTCATCTCACACAATCGCTTCATTGATCACTTTTCATCCGGGGGGAGGACAGTCAGTATTACTGAATCGGATGCGGTGTTAGAGCACAACCTGTTTGCCAACAATCAAAGCTTGGTGGTAGTTGTTGCTCAGTTCGGACACGTCTTGCTTGTGAACAACACTTTTGACAATAATAGGATCGCGGTTCTCGCCGCCGACAATGTTCTGGCGCTCAATAATATCATCACCAACTCATCGGTTGGCGGGTTGTTTGGCAGCGAGTCTGGATCGGACTATAACAACTTATGGGATAATAACCGTGATTACGATATGGGTTCGGTTCAGGGGCCGCACGATCTTCATGTCGACCCCGAGTTTGTCAACGCCGACGCCCAGAATTACAACTTGTCGGATAGCTCTCCCTGTATCGACGCAGGCCACCCTGATGCTCAGTACAACGATCAGGACGGTTCACGCAACGATATAGGCGCCTTTCCCAGTGGCACTTCAACTGATATCCCCCCGGGCACAACATTGCCCTTTACATTTGCACTAGCCCAGAACTATCCGAATCCATTCAATCCGTCTACGCAAATAGACTATTCGCTCGCTCTTCGTTCCCATGTTCGGATACAGGTATACAATGGTCTGGGGCAGCTGGTCCGTACAATAGTCGATGTCGAACAACCGGCGGGACGATACAGCGCGGAGTTTGACGGCACTGACGCCGTCGGAGATGCTGTTGCCAGCGGTGTCTACTTTTACCGTATCACTGCGGGCGAATTTGTGCAGACGCGCAAGATGCTCTTGATCAAATAGCTCCATCGGCACGTTGAATGATAAGTGTCATCGACACCTGTAGTACCAGCCCTGTTTTGTTACCAGTATTCGCCATTGACAATCGGTGACAGAGTATTGATATTCTCTGCTGTGAATCCCGGTCGATACATTAAGGCAGCACACATAGCAGGACCGTTCTTGCTGATCACTGTTTGCGCTGCGGCCGTGTCGGCACAAGACTCCCAGGGGATGTTTCTTACCAATCGAATTAACGCTCTTGTCCTTATCGTTGTCTTTTCAATTGCCGTCCTGGTTTTCACCATGTGGGCAAAACAGGGGAAGGCTCTTTTTCTGCGCAAGATACCTGGCCTCGATGCTGTTGAGGAGGCGGTCGGTCGGGCCACAGAGATGGGACGGCCGGTGTTGTATATTCCGGGAATCGATGAACTCGACGCCATCGATACGATAGCTGGGATATCAATACTTGGCAGGGTTGCTCGGATTACGGCTCAGTATGAAACGCCTTTGTATGTTCCGGTGCGTTACCCGCTTGTATTGGCGGCGGGACAGGAGGTAGTCGAGCAGGCATATGTAGAAATGGGGAAACGAGAGTCGTACGACAAAGATACTGTGCGATACGTTGCCGGCGAACAATTCGCGTTTACCGCGACTGTCAACGGCTATATGATGCGCGAACGACCCGCAACAAATATCTATATGGGTGCGTTTTTCGCCGAATCCCTGCTGCTGGCCGAGACAGGAAACGCCGCAGGCTCTATCCAGATCGCCGGTACCGCCAAACCGGAGCAGTTGCCGTTTTTTATTGCAGCCTGCGACTATACTCTCATGGGAGAAGAACTCTTTGCCGCCTCGGCCTACCTGTCGCACGAGCCGATCATGCTGGGCGGACTTAAGGGACAGGACCTGGTGAAAGTCATAATAGTCGTACTGATACTCTTGGGTGTGGTACTGGCATCGTTTGGTGCCGGTGAAACCTATATGAGCTGGTTCAAGGCAGTGTAAGTAATGGATCATACCGAATGAGAACCACTCTTCCCGTAGCAGTCGCGCTTCTTTCAGGCCTGGTTATGGTCGTTTCCTTTTTTTTCAACGAGCAGACTACTTTTGTCGGCAGGCTTACCAGCGAATTGCTTGACTGGCTTATTATTATTGGTGGTTTTACACTCCTGCTGGGTGTTGTGTCGATCATGCGTGTCAGTTTGCGGGCGGTCAGTCGGCACGAAGAAAACTGGGGCTACAAACTCGTGACGATTATATCAGTACTTGTCATGGCGATACCGTCTGTTCTGCCAAAATCATGGAGCCCTCTGTTTGGTACCACCGGCGGATCAGTTTATGACTGGCTGTTCGTGCAGTTACAAATGCCAATGATGTCGACAATGTTCGCAACGCTGGCCTTTTATATCGCATCGGCGGCCTATCGCGCCTTTCGTGCTCGAAACGCCGAGGCAACCATACTATTGATTACTGCCACCGCTGTCATGCTCTGGCGCGTACCAATGGGCGAGGCATTCCTTAGTCTGTTTCCGGGCGATATCCCGTCATTTCTGAATACGTACATTATGAACGGAGCCAATTTGGCCGTTCAACGGGCTATTATCATCGGAGCAGCACTCGGTGCGGCGGCGATGTCGTTGCGCATTATTCTCGGCATTGAACGAACCTATATGGGTAAGGGATAGTACGATGACGTTCTGGGAATGGTGTGAACAGATGGACCGACGTTGGATCTACCTGTTGGTTTCGGTGGCCGTTATTGTCCCGTTTATATTCCCGGCTCATTTCCCGGTGAGGGTCACGCCCGAGGTTCGGGCATTTTATGAGGCAGTGGACAATCTACCCGATTCCTCTACAGTCATGCTGGTTTTTGACTACTACCCTTCCACAGCAGCCGAGACGGAACCGATGGCTGTTGCTGCCGCACGCCACTTTTTTCAAAAGGACTGCCGAATTATCACGCTCAGCAATATACCTCTGGGCGGCCCCTCTATGGCCGATGAAGTGACTCATCGAATTGCCGCAGAGTACGACAAGGTTTACGCAGTCGATTACGTCAATCTCGGCTACAAGTACGGGTACGTTTCTGTTCTTAAGGGAATGGGCATCTCGATCGAGTCGATATTTCCAACCGACTACTATGGCACTCCGCTCGCGGAGCTACCGCTTATGGATTCTGTCGTTAATTATGAACAAATCGAGTTCATCTTCGAAGTGGCTGACAATGCCACCGCAGATTATTGGGTATCTATTGTCAATGCCGGCTACTCAGTCCCGATGGGAATCGGCGCCACTGCAGTAATGGCTCCAAAGTACTATGCCTTTGTTGGCGCGGGACAAGTTGTCGGATTGCTGGGAGGAATGAAGGGCGCAGCCGAGTACGAAATCCTGCTCGACAAGCCGGGGACAGCCTATCTGGGTATGGACATTCAGTCGCTGGTCCACCTGTTGATAATTGCGATGGTGGTGTTGGGTAACATCGCCTTCTTTGTTGGCGGAAAAAAGAAAAGGGTGATGGCGTGAGCGGTTTTGAGATTTTTGAAATCTGGCTGACTGCTTTTTTTACTCTCGCCTTGTTCTCCTTTCTGTACAAGGACAACCCGGTCTACAGGCTGGCCGAGCACATTTTTGCGGGGCTGACTGCCGGATACCAGGTCGGACTGATCTGGGAGACGATCATTGTACAGAAGCTATTGGACCCATTGGCGGGCGGCGACTGGTGGATACTCATTCCGGGGATACTTGGAGTTCTAATGTTTTCTCGCTTTTTCGCGAAGTATTCCTGGTTGTCGCGTATCCCTCTGGCTGCTGTTATGGGCATAACATCGGGAGTTTTTCTTACCACGCAGTTGCATGGGCTGGTGCTGCCGCAGATGCAGGCAACCATGTTGTCGCTGGCTGCAAGCGATGGATTCTCCCAGTGGTTTTTGTCGCTAGTAGTTATCGTTGGCGTTATTTCGACCTTGATCTATTTCTACTTCTCTCATGAGCACACCGGTGTTCTCGGGGTTACGGCGCGGGTTGGAATCTGGTTTATTATGATCTCCTTCGGAGCACATTTCGGTTACACGGTGATGGGGCGGGTATCGCTCCTGATAGGCCGCGTTCAGTTTCTGGCGGGTGACTGGGTAGGTACTTTTTCTCATATATTCTAGGTACGGCGCCAGTTCAGCCCTTCATCCCAGATATTTCTTGTCAACTCCCTGCCGAGTACCTACAATACGCCTGCATCGAATAAGAGACTAAGGTTATATGAAGGTTATCATTCCAGCAGCAGGCTTCGGAAAGCGGCTCCAGCCACACACTTTCTCTCAACCAAAACCGCTCCTTACGGTTGCGGACAAGCCGATTATTGCCCACATTCTGGATCCGCTGGTCAAACTGGAGCCGGAAGAACTCATCCTGGTCATAGGCTACATGGCCGATGAAGTCGAGGAATATATCCGACAGAACTACTCTATTAAGGCGACTTTTATCCGACAGGAGAAACTGCTCGGACTGGGCTACGCCGTCAATCTGGCCTTGCAGCGTGTTGACAATGAACCGGTACTGATTCTGTTGGGGGATACAATCGTCGGTTGCGATTTTGACCGCTTTATCTCGGCCGGGTCCAACGTTTTGGGCCTGAGACAGGTCGACGATCCCCAGCGGTTTGGAATCGCAGAGGTAGAAGCTAACTCGATCTTCAGGGTGGAGGAAAAGCCGCAGAACCCAAAGACAAATCTCGCCCTGATCGGCTTGTATTATCTTTCGCAGTCCGATCTGCTCAGGACTAAGCTCGAGGAGAATATTGCCGCCGGCAGGACAACCAGCGGTGAGATACAGCTTACCGATGCCTTGCAAGCGATGATCCAGTCGGGAGCTAAGTTTACTCCCTTTGAGGTAGCTGCCTGGTACGACTGCGGCAAGAAAGAAACTCTGCTGGCTACCAACAGACACTTGCTGTCATTACTGCCCGCGCCGGACCCAATTGAGGGCTCAACAATAATCCCGCCCTCTTTCATCGCTCCTGATGTGGATATCAGGCAATGCGTGCTCGGTCCCAACGTATCAATTGCCAGTGGCTCAAGGATTACCGACAGCATCATAAAGGATTCCATAATCGGGCAGGGTGCGGTTGTGCAGGATTCGGTATTATCTGATTCCCTGGTAGGCCCGAATGTCCGCCTGATCGGGAAATGTACAAAAGTTAACATCGGCGAATGTTCCGAGATCGGATGATCAATCGGAACGACCGCTATCCGATATTCAATGGATAAGGGAAGGGCAAGTTACAAATGCAGGAGATACATCATGGCTAAAGGGGACTACCTCTTTACTTCCGAATCAGTGACCGAGGGGCATCCGGACAAAGTTTGCGACCGCATTTCCGATGGTGTTCTTGACGAAGTGCTCCGGCAGGACAAGACAGGGCGTGTTGCCTGCGAAACGTTTGTCACGGTCGGACTGGTAATTGTCGGCGGCGAGATAACAACCGATGCCTATGTGGATATTCCCGATCTGGTTCGTTCAATTGTTCGGGATATCGGATACGACAACAGTCGCTATGGTTTCACATACGATTCATGCGCTATTCTTAACGCCATCGGGGCGCAGTCACCCGACATTGCTCAGGGAGTTGACACCGGCGGGGCGGGCGACCAGGGACTAATGACAGGCTACGCCTGCCGCGAGACCAAAGAATTGATGCCTTTGCCGATAATGATGGCGCACAAGCTCTGCCGGCAACTGGCCAAAGTGCGCAAGAAAGAAATACTGGATTATCTCGGCCCGGACGGTAAGTCGCAGGTTACAGTCGAGTACCAAGGCGGCAAGCCCGCCCGGATCGACACGGTTGTAATATCAACACAACACAGCGAATCTATTCTCGATCGAAGCGGCAAACACATTACCAAACGTGCAACCAACGAGATACTACAGAACGTCGCAATGCCGATCCTTCCAGCCTCGATGATTGACAAGAAAACGAAATACTATGTCAATCCGACCGGTAAGTTCGTTGTAGGTGGCCCGCAATCCGATACAGGAATGACCGGTCGCAAGATCATTGTCGATACCTATGGTGGGACTGCCTCGCACGGCGGCGGCGCTTTCTCCGGCAAGGACCCGACCAAGGTCGATCGCTCGGCCTGTTATATGGCGCGGTATATCGCGAAAAACGTGGTGGCAGCCAGGCTCGCCGATCGTTGTACGATCCAACTGGCCTATGCCATCGGAATCTCCGAACCGGTATCGTTGACAGTATTCACTGAGGGGACTGCTCGTGTTTCGGAAGAGCGGATCGAGTCGCTCATTCGCAAACACTTCAATCTTACGCCGAGGGGAATTATCAAATCGCTCAATCTGCGCCGGCCAATTTATGGCCGGACGTCCGCCTATGGACATTTTGGGCGAACCGAAAAAGAATTTACCTGGGAAAAAACGGATAAAGCCAAATCACTGGCGAAGGATGCATGACAAATGGCTGTGAAACACGACATTACCAATATCAAACTGGCCAAACAGGGCAAACAGAAAATAGAATGGGCCGAACGCAATATGCCTGTCCTCAGGCAGATTCGCGAACGATTTGCTAAAGAAAAACCCCTCAAAGGGATCAATCTGGCCTGCTGCCTGCATGTCACCACCGAGACAGCAAACCTGATGCGAACGCTCAAGGCGGGCGGGGCAAATGCCGCACTGTGCGCCTCCAATCCACTGTCAACACAGGACTATACGGCGGCTGCGCTGGTCCGGGAGTATGGCATCAGCGTCTTTGCACGCTACGGCGCGAGCAACAAGACCTACTACAAACATATCCATCAGGCGCTTGATTTCAAACCGCACATAACTATGGATGACGGCGCCGATTTAGTCTCCACGCTGCATACAGATCGCAAGGAATTGGTGCCCCATGTCATGGCCGGTACAGAGGAAACGACAACCGGAGTCATTCGGCTTAAGGCTATGGCTGATGACAAGAAACTGCTGTTTGCCGTTGTTGCGGTGAATGATTCCAAGACAAAGCACTTCTTCGACAATCGCTATGGCACCGGACAGTCCACTCTCGACGGCATCCTGCGGGCTACCAATCTGCTCATTGCCGGCTCCACAGTTGTCATCGCCGGGTATGGCTGGTGTGGTCGCGGCCTGGCTATTCGGGCTAAGGGTATGGGTGCGAAAGTTATCGTAACCGAAGTTGATACGGTCAAGGCGCTCGAAGCTGCGATGGACGGATACTTGGTCATGCCAATGGTCAAAGCGGCCCCGATTGGCGACTTGTTCATTACCGTTACCGGCGATATCAACGTCATCCGGCTGGAACATGCGAAGAAGATGAAAGAAGGGGCCATCATCTGCAACTCCGGCCACTTCAACGCCGAGATCGACCTGCCGCGGTTGAACAAAGCTGCCTCGAAGCGACGCATGGTACGACAGAATGTGGAAGAGTATACAATTGGCGGCAAGCACGTGTACGTTCTGGCCGAAGGCCGCCTGATCAATCTGGCCAGCGCTGAGGGACACCCGGCAATGGTGATGGATATGTCATTTGCCAATCAGGCCCTCGCTTCAGAGTTCGTTGTGAGAAACCACACCAAGCTGGAGCCACGAGTCTATACCCTCCCTGAAAAAGTTGACACCGACATTGCCCGGATCAAACTCAAGTCAATGGGCATAGCGATAGATCGCCTTACGCCTGAGCAGAAGAAGTACCTATCCTCGTGGGAGATGGGAACGTAGTTCAGCTATAGTAGTTGGTATGCACCTCTGGGGTTAGGACATTTGCGTGGGCCGACTGTCAACCCATAGCAAGCTGTGGGCCACCAGCCGAAGTTAATAATTGAATTTGCGTAGCAGATTTGAATTGCGTATCTTCGTGCTAACCGAATATCATACTGTATGAGCTATGAATGCAAAAGATATCAAGAAGCTCGCCGAAGAAATAGATGAAATTGGTGACTCGAGAAATGAATTTATTGACCGTCATTATTTGACCATCAGAGATTCTTATCAAAACAACTATGAGTGGCCTGAACTCGATCCCTTACGTGATGAAATCTGTCTTTGCATAACGTTTGGTTTATGTCAAGCTGCAATTGCTCTCACTAATCATCTCATGGAGAGCTTGATAAAATACGCGTTGATTATTTCCGATGGTAACGAGGTGAAACAGACGGACGAAGAACGAAGTGGAACATCTGTCAGTTCTTTTGTGGAAAAGTATTCGAAAGGACAAGAAAAGTACAATGATGCCAATCTTGATACAACAATCAACTGTGCGTGTAAAAAAGGGAAACACACTAAAGATGAAAAAAAACAACTGCATGAATTCAGGAAAAGGTTTAGAAATGCTTATGGACATTCAGATAAAAAGAAGATTTTTGGCGAAAGTACAGTACCAGTTACTGGCATGAGATTTAATCATGATACAATAGTACCAGATGAAGAAGATGAGCCTAGAATAGCTGATTTCATGATAGGCCAAGGGTTGATTCAAGCAACTATGGCACAAAATGAGGCTCCCCAGTATTTTCTGTATATTGATAAATTGGTAAGAGGAATTGGTAGTAGATTATTCAATTCCAAGAGAACCGGGTTAGACCAACAGATAGAGTAGGTCCAAACCCCTGCGGCCCCGGCATTCCCACACGTCAGGAGTGCAGGACTCCTGACCTACCGCCGCTTCTTGCTTATCTGTCGCTACTGCATATATTTAGCCGAAAGATGCCCCCAGCGGCCTAAAGGTACTGTGGGGACAAACCGATAACTTTTAGAGTATGGATCAGGACTATCTCATCCAGGAGATCAAACAGCGCGAGACCAATGAGCGTGTTGGCAAGATCACCCGTCGTATTGAGCACAAACCGCTCTGGCGCGAATACCTTGAAACTGCGGCTATTGCTCTTGCCGCAGCTATCCTGTTGCGCCTGTTTGTGGTTTCGGCCTATCGCGTCAGTTCGTCATCGATGGAAGGTGCGCTTTACGAGGGGGATTATATTTTTGTCAACAAGCTGGCCTACAAGTACGGCTCGACTCCGCAGGTTGGTGACGTGATCGTTTTCAAGTATCCCAACAATCCGACCAAGCATTTCATCAAGCGGATTGTCGCGCTACCCGGTGAGACCGTGCAGATTGCCGACAAGATTGTGTATGTCGACGGGCAGGTTGCCTCGATTCCCACAGAGTCGAAACATATAGACAAACGGATCATCCCAGGCGATCTGTCCTTTCGCGACAATCTGGATGAATACGCTGTGCCACCGGACGCCTATTTTGTAATGGGTGATAATCGCGACGACAGCCGCGACAGCCGGTTTTGGGGGGCGGTTCCAGATGAGAACATCCTCGGCAAGACGGTCTTTATCTACTGGTCGTGGGAACCGGACCCTGATGCTCCCGCCTGGGAGTTTCCATACGTGATCAATGCGATCCAGTGGGTCGGACATGCGATATACAATTTCCCTTCGCGTATCCGCTGGGATCGACTGATCCAACCTGTCTGACCGATGCCGGTCGGACTCTATCTCCATTATCCTTTTTGTACTAACTGTTGCGGGTATTGCAACTTCTTCAAACTGCCGTTTGACCGCGAGAGAGAGAAACGATACTATCGCGCGCTGATTCGCGAAACCGAACTGGTTGCCGCAGAGTGGCCAGATAATGACCGGCGGATTTCTTCGTTGTTCGTAGGAGGAGGGACGCCATCGCTTACCGACTTCGACCTGTTTGCTGCATGGCTTGACCGGGCGAGAGAATTGTTTGAGTTCATGGGTGATATTGAGTTCAGTGTCGAATGCAATCCGGAATCAGCCGACTCAGACACCCTAATCGCGTTCAAGCAGCTTGGAGTCACTCGTCCCACCTTTGGTATTCAATCGTTCGACAGCAAACTTCTAAAGCAGATCGGACGGATACACAAACCGCATGATAGCCAGCGCGCGATATATCTGGCCAATGTTTTTGAGTTCGACAGCATTGGTGTCGACATCATGTACGGCCTGCCGGGCCAGAATGTGCGAATGTTCGAAGCAGACTTGGGCCAGATAATTGACCTCGATCCGCCGCATGTTTCAATGTATCAACTAACGGTCGAACCGGATACGCCGCTATGGTCGCAAGTCGTCGACAAGAAGGTCATCATGCCCTCGCCGGAACGGACTGCCGAATTGTACAGTCTTGGCAGCTCCACACTAAATGATGCCGGCTACCATCGATATGAAATCCTGTCATTTGCCCGGCCCGGCCATGAATGCCGCCACAATCTGGGCTACTGGCAGGGGCGCGACTATCTGGGGCTTGGGCCTTCGGCGCATTCATTCATTGAAGGGCGACGGTATGCCAACGAGGCCGATCTGTCGTTATATGTGGAGTCGTTGGAATGCGGCCGTCGTCCATTGGTGCACGATCAGTCGGGAATGCAGGAGCGAATTACCGAGGCGATTATGCTCGGCCTGCGTCTGAACGATGGGATCAACCGGAGGCGATTTGCCGCTCAGTTTGGTCAACCGTTGGACAAGCAACTAAACCGAACACAGTACAATCTGCTGGTCGAATCCGGGCACCTGATTCCAGATCGCGGCAATCTGCGTCTTTCTGAAGAAGGAATAAACCTCGCAGACGAAATCACGCGGCGACTGCTGAAATAAACTTTCCCTGTCTTGGTTTATTCGTTATCAATCATCTGCCGGTGGCAGATGGATGAACGACTCACGCACAACAAAGCAAACCTATTTCCCCCCGGCGGCACTTTATGTGGTCCTGTCGGCAATACTCTTGATATCGTTCTTCGAGCTTTGGCGACTTGTTCTCCTGATCGCAACGTATGATCTGGCCGAAGGCGTACCAATCTTGTTTCTTGTTCGGTCGTTTGTTGTAGGATTGCGTTTTGATCTGGCCGTGACCTCGTTCATTATGCTCCCGGTATGCCTGTTTGCAACTCTCTGGCGATGGAGAGCGCCCCGGATTATCAGCGTTGGCATAATCATTATCGTCGCCGTCATGTCATTTTTGGCTCAGCTAGTAGATATAGAGTTCTTCCGTTTCTTTAACGCGCGATTGAACGGTGTCGCGCTCAATTGGAGCGATTCACCAGGGTTCATGGCGTCCATGCTCTGGCAGATGTACCCGGTAGTGCAATATCTTTTACTCTATGCTGTCATTGTATCAATCTTTGTAATGCTGCTCATTGGGGTTTATCGGTGGACAATCTCGTCTGTGACCAGTACGCCGCTATGGATTGAACTGGTATCAGTCGTTGTGTTGGTGGCGCTGTTTGCGCTGGGTGCTCGTGGTAGAATTGAGGAGAAATCGCCGCTTCGCTGGGGAGTTGCCTATTTCAGCGAGTATACTTATGCCAACCAACTGGCATTGAACCCGACCTACACCTTTCTATATGATGCTGTTTACTGGTCTGGTGACCATGAGCGGCTTGACTTCGCAATGACAGCGATAGCCTCTGAAGATGCCGACAGCGTTGTTACTTCGCTGCTCGGACCTGCCGTTGAGCGGACATCCAACGGTCGCTTGGTCCGTCATATACGATTCGAGACGCCCAACGACAATCCTCCCAATGTCATTCTCATCATTATGGAATCATTCGGTGCAACCCGGATTGGTGTATTGGATAGCCGGTATGCGCTGGACCTTTCCCCCTGCTTTGATTCTCTTTCGAGGGGTGGCGTTCTGTTTACGAATTGTTATTCTGCGGGTATGCACACATACTGCGGCGTGTTCTCGTCGTTGTGCGGCATGCCTCACTTGATTGGCAAGTCGTTGATGAAGGGCGTGACCGGACGATTCTACCATCACTCCCTTCCCTCGATACTCCGAGATTACGACTACAAGACGTTGTTTTTTGTGACACACGATCCGCACTTTGACAATATGCAAGGTTTTGTGATGGCCAACGGTATCGATCGCGTTATCGCCCTCGATGACTATTCTGCGAGCGAGAAACTCAGCACATTGGGTGTCCCGGATCACGTCATGTTCGATCGTGCGCTTGCGGAGCTAAAGCGTCTTGTGCCTGATCGATTCTTTGCGACATTGCTGACAGCGTCCAATCATGGCCCCTGGTTAGTGCCGGATGTGGACTTCGCTCGTGTGAGTAGCGACCATCCCGATGCCGCGCAGCTTAACGCCTTCAAGTATTCCGACTGGGCACTTGGCCGATTCATTCGGCAGCTCGAGTCGGACCCTTCGTTTGCCAACACACTGGTAGTAGTGACAGCAGATAACGGACTGATGCACGGTAGCCGCAGTGACCTTGACTTGACACAGTTCACTATTCCTCTACTACTCTACAGAATCGGTGATACTAATAATGCAAGTGTTCAACTCGAGAGCGTGGCCTCCCAATTGGACATATTGGCAACTATCATGGGTCGCCTTCGGCTCAATTATGACAATTATACTTTTGGGCGGGACTTGCTCGGTAGCGCAGCGCAAGCAACACCATTCGCGCACTTTTCTGAGCTGTATTCTATTGGGTATGTTCGGGATTCATCGTATACTATCAGTCGAATCAACTCCGCTCCATCGCTCTATGACTTGTCGGACCTGGCGCGGGATCAAGTTGATACCTCTGGCATTGCAGCAGCATCCTACGCTCGAGAGGCATACGCCATCATGTACTCTGCATATATGAATATGCAGCGCCCGCTTGACACAGCACATACTTCAGGGTGGCGTACTCGGAAATGAATTGTTGTACCCGATTACAGGGACTATATTGACGGCATGGACTCAGACCAGTATAACGATTTCATGGGTGCAGCACTTGAGCAAGCGCAGCATGCGTTTGAATTGGGCGAAGTGCCGGTTGGTTCCTTAGTAGTGTTTGAGAATCGAATCATCGGACGCGGCTGCAACCAGACGGAAGCACTCCACGATGCCACCGCCCATGCCGAGATGATCGCCCTGTCGGCGGCCTACAACCATTTTGGCGACTGGCGACTTGAGAACTGCATACTATTCTCGACACTCGAACCCTGTCCGATGTGCGCCGGTGCGGCTTTGCTGTCCAGGCTTGATATGATCGTGTATGGCGCGCCGGATCCGAAATTCGGCGGGTGTGGGTCGATCATCGACATTCCCGGCCAGAAGAGGTTCAATCACTCCCTGCAGGTCATCGGGGGAATCATGGCGGATGAGATAGCCGAAATGATGAAAACGTTCTTTCGGCAGGTACGCAGCCGCCGGGAGCGGATAAATTGATTAATTTTGACGATAACGTGGAACACGAGTATAATAAGTCCAGAATTTTCGGCTGGGTTATGTTAGGCATGTTCCCACCGGCCCTACTGGTAATCGCATATTACCTCATTGACCTTCCTTCTGCAAATCCAGCGCCAAACAATATGGCCCTGTATATGCTGCTACTCGTAGCCATCGCCGAGCCATCGGTTATACCCTTGATTCATAGAATGCAGATTAGCGCGCATCGTACACGGAAAAGAGAACCCGTAACGGATGGCAGGTTCCTTACGGCTCTTAGTCTCATTCGCTATTCATTCGTGAGCAACGTCTACGTTTTTGGCATCATCATGTACCTGCTGACACGAGATATTTCTAACATGCTGTATTTCTATGTTATTGGTGCTGCATGGTCCCTTGTCCATTGGCCGCGACGTTCTCACATGAGCAAGTTTCTGAAGGCGGTGAATGCACCATGATCCACGACGACAGAAAAAGCGACTACGATCTGCATCAGATCATCGCAAAGTCTCTTTATTTTGGCCTCGTTAGCAACATACTCTTGCCAATGTTTGGTCTATTCATCTGCTATTGGGCTCACAACAATTCGTACGTACCAAATCGTGTTGGGGACTTTGCCAATGGCCTGTATTACGTGCTTGGCGCAATGTCATTGATCCAGACAGGTGTCGCCGTGTGGTGGCGGGATCGGCTGCTAAAACAGCCTATGATCCGACACGCCGAGACATTTGAGACTGATATCAGCGCGGCTCTTTTGGCGCGGTCGCGTCCGGTGTTCTTGCTGATTGCCGGAATATCGCTATATGGCTACCTGTATTTCTTCCTGACCGGCCGGTTTAACGAAGGCGCATTCCTAGTCGTTTTTTCCTTTGTGGTCTTCCAGATAGTCCGTCCACGGCACGGGATGGCTCGCAAGTTGGTTGGCCGCCAGTTGAAGATGGTGGAGAGAAACGAGTTCTGCCGAGCTGGTGCTGGCGACCGATAGGATTTCTTTGTCCCTCACTTAATTCTTTACAACTTCTGTCGGTTGGCTACATTACACCGATCGACCCCTTTAACTGGGTCAAAGCGTGGTGGTTGATATGGAGAGGTGGCCGAGTGGTTGAAGGCGTCGGTCTCGAAAACCGATGTGCCCTTACGGGTACCCAGGGTTCGAATCCCTGCCTCTCCGCCATTGATATTTACTCCGGTGATCGCTGGGGTTTTAACTTGCCCATCACAAACACCGAGGTCCGATTCTATCATCGGAGTGCGGCTTTTAGTCAGGCATTAGAACAAAAAGGAACCCACCATATGCCGGTGTAGGTTAGTACTAAACGAGGAGAAACAGACATGGGTGACAAGGGAAGTAAAGATAAAGGCAAAAGAGAACAACAGAAAAAGGCACAGCGTACTCCAAAGGAAAAACGGAAGGCGAAAAAGGACAAGAAGAATAAGTAAAGGCCCAATGACGTCCGGTGATCTTATGTCAGGCAAGTGTGTCGCCCCACAAAGCGGACTCGTCGTATTAGCTATTATGTCCACAAGAGGACCTCATGAGTTCATTCAATTTCACCGGTTCTCAAATCTCTCCTTCCTAGGAACACCGCAACGACGCCCAACTTGTTGTTTTCCATAGATTGTATCGACTTGTGTACTATGCACGGCACCTATTTCAGAATCGCCTTGATCATGTATGAGTACTTCATAACATAATCGACTCCGGTCCAGACTGTCACCGCCGCAGTCCCCCAAAGTAGCAGGTTGAACCAGAAGCGGTGGTCGAAACTCATATGCTGGAGCATTGGAGAGTCGTAATGTGTGAGAATCGTGACGAGATTGATATAGGCGAGCACTAACCCGACCACAGCCATCTGCAAAAAGGTCTTCACTCTGGACAGCCATGTGGGCGGGATGACTACTCCCTGATATGCCGCAAGCAGGCGCAGTCCTGTGATCCCGAACTCGCGCCCGATTATCAACATAACCGGCAATGGGGAAACATATCGCAAGGCAATAAACGAGACCAGGGCAGACGAGACTAATATCTTGTCGGCCAGCGGGTCCATGAACTTGCCGAAGCCGGTAATGACGCCATATTTTCGAGCATAGTAGCCGTCGGCCAGATCAGTCAGGGCGGCCAGAATGAACAGCCCCAAAGCTATCAGGCGCATCGAAAAACTCTCAAATAGAAAGAAATAGACAAACACCGGAGCAATCAAAATACGAAGCAGAGTCAGCTTGTTGGGCGTGTTCATGGGTTGTCAAAGTAAGTCACGCTCCGGAGGGAGTCAATCGGATATTCGAGACGGAATACGACGATGTCAACCAGACCCCAGTAGCTAGGCCCGGACTTCAAGTATCGACGGAATCGACATATGGATCTACGTCCTACGGCCCGTGGCAGGCCACCCGGCATGGCTGGCAATACCGATGCCTAGAGTTCTATACCGATCAAGAATCGAACGCGAGCATCGTCGCTATCTTTGGTTATGCCGACCGCATAGCCTAGGGTGTAGTAGATCGACCGAGCAGTAACCGATACTGTTGGCCCCAAATACCACGAATCTGGGCTTGAGGTGCTGCCAGAGAGAGCGTGCCTGTTGGATGATTCTATTCCGACTGACAAATGGTGCAGCAGTTCATACGATAGCCCGGCATCGACACCTATCTCATGCATCCGACCACCCGGCTCCCAGAAGAATTCATAGACCGGATTGACGGAAATATCGACGCGGCCAATCTCGCGGGTGAGAACGAGTTTGCCCTCTAACTTGTTTAGCCCTTTGGTATCTGTCTTGCGTCTATATTCGAGGTAAAGCAAAGGATCGACCAACCAGTGACCTTCAGCCGCGAGCTTGTGCCGAAGTCGAACCTGGAATGCGTCCCACGTCAAGGCCCCATTCCCCGTTTGCGAGAATATCTGGTATACGGCCAAGTCCGAGCTGCTGTTCAAACCCCGCTCTATTTCGATTCGGTACTCCCAATTGTCGACTGCAGCCAGTTGAGCCGTCTGGTAGAATCCTAATTCTGTCTCGTCCGGGCTGGTCGTGCCGTATTGGTAGGTCCAGACATATTTTCGCCCGTCGGCTGACACCGCTCCGGCTACGATCAGGAGGGACAGCAGCAGGTTCAGGATGTGTTTCATAATGGCGCCTCTTTCGCTAAGCGGTTTCGTGCGATGAAAATGACTATCATTTTCATTTACCTATCGTTGGTGATGATGGTAGCCATCCAAGGAAACGCTGTCAAGAGGATTCTGCGCCGTTCAGTCTCTTTTGTGCTTCTTTTTGTTATTGTAACGAGCCGACTCTATGGGGAATCGTGGAGAAGAATAGTCGTATAAACACCCACAAAAAAAACCCAGACAGGTTGGAGCCTGCCTGGGCGGACGATATTAGGTAATCCACAGAAAGAGTAACACTTTCCGATTGCGTGACAATAATAACTCAGGTACGCGATTTTGTCAAGGGAAAATTGTGGTTTTTATGTGCTTTTTGGAGATTGTGGTACGGTTGGCTAAGCTCTTGCCACATTGGCAGATAGGGGGAGCGATGTTACACAGTCAGCCGTTTTTTGCAATATATTGTGTCTTTTACCTGACTGGACAATAGGATATTGTCCGGTTGTTGACCGTATCAGGTGCGCCCCTTAGTCGATCGGACTTCCCTGAATCCCTGCACCTAGTGCCCGGAAAACAAGGCCGGTCGCTTCTCCAGAAATGCTTCCATCCCTTCGTTCTTATCGCCAGTGCCGCACATTTGACCAAAGTTGGCTTTTTCCAAGTCGCACCCGTGCGGCAGGGAGATATCCAAACCGCGGTTCACACATTCCTTGGCGGCAGTGATAGCCAACGGGGCCTTCCGGCAAATGACTGCCCCTAGTTCCATGACCTTTTTCATAAGGTCGTTGCCGGGCACTACTTCTTCCACAAGACCAATTCGAAGCGCCTCCTGAGCTGAGACCATCTCACCAGTGAATATAAGTTGCATCGCCTTGCCGCGGCCGACCAGTCGGGCCAGCCGCTGAGTTCCACCATAGCCGGGAATAATTCCAAGATTGACTTCCGGCTGACCCAGCTTAGCTGTGTCCGATGCTACCCGAATATCACAGGCCATAGCCAGTTCGCACCCTCCTCCGAGCGCAAAACCGTTAATTGCGGCCAGGACCGGCCGAGGGAAGTTCTGGATAGTCTTTGTAAGATAAAGTCCCCGAGCCGACAGGTCGTTGCCAGAGCGGACATCGAGGTCGGCCAGTTCATTAATATCGGCCCCGGCTGCAAAGGCTTTTTGCCCGGCACCTGTCAGGATCACGCACCGCAGCGAATCGTCGGTCCAGTAGAAACTGAAGATTTGCTGAAGTTCAGCAACAGTTTCGCAGTTGAGGGCGTTGAGGAATCGTTCGCGGTTGATGGTGATAACCAGAATACTGTCATTGTCTCCCGCCTTGCCGACCAGTACGTTCTTGTATTCAGTCATTGGTCAATCCCTTCTCAAGCTATTGCTACTTCCTTGATCTTAGCTAATAAGTATCATGTATTCCCACTGTGATGCGACAGAGACCGATATTCAGCCGAGTACGCGCATCATTCTTAGACCTTTAACATGAGCCGATGTGCCCGTCAACTCGAACCCTGCCTTCAGGAAGCAGGCCAGAGCTGCTTCGTTTTCGTTATATAGGTTTACCAAGACACGCTCAACGCGGCTCTTGCCGGACGCTCTATCACATAACAACTTTAGCATCGTTGTTCCAAAGCCGGACAAGCGGTGCTCGGGGCTGACCAGCAAGTGGGCAATTTCGAGTGCAACCTCCAACGGCCGGCGCCACAATTCGGCATAGGCAACAGGCAGCCCCGCGGATATCAGGAGAAAAGATGACACGTCCGTTCGCTGCCAGGATTCGACCACATCCTGAGCCGGAGGAAAATCAGTTCCACGGCTGACATTGTAGAGTGTCATCTTCGAGTCGATCCATGAACGAACGGCTTGCGCGTAGTCGGCGTTGTATGGGATAATGTCTGCGTTTGGCCAAATCTGGGCGCTCATATCGGCTCCCGCCAGTCACATGAGATAGTCGGCACAATTGGTCGCGACTGAAAGATGCATGCAATTAATATCTTCATTTCGGTCGGTCCAATAATACATCATCCTTGCCGACACAGCAACTCTCGTGGAACACTCTCCGCATCCGAATTGACATTGCTTGACTCATCCTGTATATAGCGAGCAGATTGTAACGAAGATACTGAGATACCTTTTGGAGGTCGCATAAATGATAGATTTCAGCTATACCGAGAATCAACTCGCCGTTCGTGATATGGCTCGTGAGGTGGCCGAAAAAGTCGTCATGCCAACTATTCAGGATTATGATCGCCAGCAAAAGCTCAACCCGGACCTGCTGCCGGCAATGGCCCGTGCGAATCTGCTCGGGTTCTGTATTCCTGAAAAATATGGTGGTCTCGGGATGGACTATATATCGCTTGGACTGGCTTCCGAAGAGATGGAGTATGCTGACACATCGGCGCGAGTGATTCTGTCGGTCCATGTCGGCCTGTTCTCGTTGCCCATACTGACTTGGGCAAGTGAGGCTCAAAAGCAGAAGTACCTGACCCCCGCCGCCAAGGGAGACAAGATCGGGACATTCGGACTTACCGAACCGGCAGCCGGTTCAGATGTTGTCGGCATTCAGACTACGGCGGTCAGGGACGGCGATCATTATCTGATGAACGGCGAGAAGATGTGGATATCACTTGCCGATGTTGCCGACTATTTTCTGGTATTTGCCTGGACAGATCTGGAAAAGAAAAAGGCTCGGGATCACAGCGGTATTTCCGCATTTATCGTCGAGCGTGACATGGAAGGTCTTAGCACAGGATCGCTGCACGGGAAACTGGGCGTTCGCGCTGGAAACACAGGCTTCATCTCCTTTCAAGATGTGAAAGTACCGGCGGAGAACCTCGTATACAAGGAAGGACAGGGATTCAAGATTGCCATGTTCTGCCTCGATCAGGGACGCTACACCGTTGCGGCGGGTTCATGCGGTCTGATTCGAGCCTGCCGCGACGCCAGCATCAAGTACTCGCAAGAGCGTAGAACGTTCACGCATCCGATAGCCGAACATCAACTGGTCAAGCAGATGATCGCAAAGATGGAGGCTGGCTATCAGTATTCCACTATGCTCTGGCAGCGGGCTGGATGGCTGAAGAACCAAGGAAAGCGCTCAACACGGGAAACATCGCTGGCCAAGTGGATCGCGTGCAAGGAAGCCGAAGCGTCAGCGGCCGATGCTGTGCAGGTGTTTGGTGCCTACGGGTTTTCCGATGAGTACCCGGTGGAACGGTTTTATCGCAACAGCAAGGGCGCGTCTATTTACGAAGGCACTCGCGAAATCCACACTTTGATGCAGGCCGACTATTCACTTGGCTTTCGCAAGGATAAGCCGATCGAACATGACCTGCCGGTTGTCGAGCAGTAGCTACGGGCCTGGGGGTGCCCCGGGTGGCGATGGGGCAATCGCCTGCCGCCTGATGAATAGTGGTTTTGACTCATCCTGAAAAAGTACCCAGATGCCATAGATCCCTACAGCGGTGCCAAAGGGAACATTAAGCAGGTTTAGAAAGCTGGCCACCAACCCCATAGTATGTCCCCACGAGCTCAACCTCATCAAGCCAATGCCTGCGATTAGCGCCGGAAGCGACACAGCCGCGATTAATATACCGATCAAAACAGCAATCCCCAATCCCCAAGTGCGAGCAATCCCGACTCCCCTGAGGCTTCGCTGGCCACCTGACTCCCGCCACCCACAAGAATCAAGACGAAACAGGCCGCAAATAGCCCCAATGCGCCCATGACGATGTTGAGAATTCCGAGAATTGTCAGATGTTTCTCCATTATTTCTTCTCCCATCAGGTCGTGACACACGACAACAAAAGCCACTGCCAGATATACTTGTTCATCGGCCCTAGTATTCGATTTCATCGAACAGGCAAAAGCAATCCTCAATCACAAAACCGAGGGCTTTTCCGCCGAAACCCAATTGAGGATCAACCAGCGCTAATTGCAACATCTTTATCCACATCGATCCACATGAGCAGTGAGACATGGATCAGATATGCTACATCCGCTCAACCAGATGGAATTGAAAGACGATTTCAGTTGCACCAGATTTAGCGACTATTTGCTTGTTTTATTTCGGCTATTGACGAACTTTCAGTGCTGTCGTGGTTTACAATTATTCCATGAGCGGGCATGAAGAACATTGAATTAATTTGTGAGGAGAAGACAAAATGATGATATCCGACGCAATGGCTGCCAGCCTCAACGAACAGATCAAACATGAGCACTACTCGTCCTATCTGTACCTTTCTATGTCTTATGCCCTCGAGCAAATGAACTATCGTGTCTTTGCTCAATGGTTTACTCTTCAAGCTGAGGAAGAAAACGCCCACGCGCTGAAAATGGCCCGCTACCTGATCGAGCAGGGGGCGCCAGTCAGGCTTGAGGCGATCGATCAGCCGCCGGCCAAGTTTGGTTCAGTGCTCGAAATCGTTCAGGCTGCCCTTGACCATGAGAAGCTGATCACGCGCCGTATCCACGAAATCAGTAAGCAGGCGCGCGAAGGAAACGATCCGGCCACCGAATCGTTCATTCAGTGGTTTGTCACTGAACAGGTCGAGGAGGTTGACTCGGTGAATGAGCTGCTTGGCGTTGTGCAAATGGCGGAGAACCCTGCCCAGCTACTTTTGCTGGAAGATTCTCGCGTGTCCAGAATCGTTTCTGAGCGACAGACAGCATCACAGCCAGCCTGACCCCACCGGTCTGTCGGTTTACAAACCGAGGAGAATGTGTTATTCTTGAGGGGTTGGGTCGTATAGCTTGATTTCCGGCTATTCCGTACTTCACCAGAATAGCCGATAGGTTTCAGTATTGAGCGACCTGTGTCGACAGATGTAAGATGGACGGCATCGGGCGCCGGACTGATCTCGCTGAGAATGAGTACAAGGGAAAGCCTTTTAGGCAGGTGATGATTACGTGAACAAAGCTGTTGCTCGACATAGAGAATACGGACCATCGATCCGCCACG
Organism: Candidatus Zixiibacteriota bacterium; assembly: GCA_046754125.1. Lineage (GTDB taxonomy): Bacteria > Zixibacteria > MSB-5A5 > GN15 > FEB-12 > JBHHVC01. The sequence goes on along the minus strand of JBHHVC010000002.1, from coordinate 12,320 downwards.
CTTGTCTTACTGGCACGAATGCTCATCTGAGGACAGTGGTCGGACGAGCGAGCGTTGTATCCCTTTTGATACTAATGCTCGTGGCATCCAGCGCTGTGTCAGGTAATCTATCAAATGGACTTACTCGGACGATTTCAGGAAAGCAGGCCAATGAGCCTATCGCTGTTTGGATCCATCTGCCAAGACCGGAACCTCTCCTTAAGTTGAAACAGTCAATTGCAGCAGCTTCGGTGTCTCCTTCCGAGAGACATCGTGTGGCGCTTGCTCGATTGCAGTCGCAGCACAGTCAGGCGCAACGGGCTGTTGTGCAAGAACTGAATAATTTGCAACAGCGCGGGTGGGCCTTTGGTATCAAGCAGCACTGGATTGCTAATATCGTCGAGGCGCGTGTTTTTGCCGGCGAGTTGGCAACTCTGGCGGCACGAAGTGATATTGATATCATATACCAGCAGCCTGTCCTTACCACTATCGTTCCAGATGCCCAGCGTGGTTCCACCTCTCTGTCGACATCGGTTGGCGCCAATCTCCAATTTGTCAACGCCGATCAGGCATGGGCTGCCGGTTTTACAGGCGCAGGACGTTTGGTTTGTTCGTTCGATACCGGTATCGATGGTGTACACCCGGCTCTGGCAGGCAGTTGGAAGGGAAATGACGGTGATTCATCGGCAGCCTGGTTCGATCCCGTCGGGATGCAAACATTTCCACATACGTTGTCCGGACCGTCAGTCAACCATGGTACGCACGTGATGGGTACGATGGTAGGCCGCGACACTGCAACCGGGGACACGGTTGGAATAGCGCCCGGGGCCATGTGGATATCGGCGGCAGTTATTGATATTCAGGGATCATCGATCATTGACGCCTTCGAGTGGGTCGCCGACCCGGACGGAGACCCCAACAGTGTTGACGATTTGCCCGATGTAATCAACCATAGCTGGGGTGTTCGCGATATCGGATGTTCCAACGCTTTCTACGATCTGATAGACAACATCGAGGCGCTGGGAATTGTCAACGTGTTTGCATCGGGCAATGAGGGACCGGCAGCATCGACGATTCGTAACCCCTCCAATCGGGCCAATACGAACATCGACTGTTTTGCCGTCGGAAATGTCAACTCCTCCTCGACTCCTCCTCCGCTTAGTTCGAATTCCTCTCGTGGCCCCTCTGATTGCAACGGTGCGATAAAGCCAAACGTGACCGCGCCCGGGACATCGATTCGTTCGAGCATCCCGGGAAACGGTTACGGGTTTATGAGCGGTACATCGATGTCGTCCCCCCACGTTTCGGGATTGGTGGCCCTGCTTCGGCAGAAGAACCCGAACGCAACGGTTGATGAAGTCAAAACGGCTATTCTTAACTCGACCCAGACATATGGCCTGACATTGCCGGACAACAATTACGGCTACGGAGTCATCGACTGTATGGCTGCGCTCAATGCCCTTTCCGCCGTCAATGCCCAACCTAATGTACGAGTGTACGGTTTTGATCATGCCGTCATCGCTGCCGGTGACACGGTGCAAGGAACGGTTGTTTTGCAAAATCGTGGAGCCGCAGTATCGTCGGTGTCTGGGACGATCAGCTCATCTGATCCGTCGTTGACGGTGCTGAATGGCTCGGCCTTTTTTGGCAATATGGCCGAGGGGGACACGCTGCGCTCGAACGATATTGTCAGTGTTATTGTCTCTGACACTGTTACCGATGGTTCGATTCTATCACTCGATTTTGCCATAACCGGATCGCCTGCCTATTCAGCAACGGCCAAACTACTCTTTCTGGTGGAGCCGCGATCGGTACGTTCTTTTGTATCGCATCAGGCCAACCGTATCAGTACGACAGTTTCCAGTTTCGGTACCTACGGCCTTGGTACCAACTCTTTCTTTCCTGCTGGAGGGCTCGGTTTTCAGTTTGACGGCGGCGCAAACGATCTGTATGAGTGTTGATTGCTGGTGGCAACCGATCAGACGCACGTTTCTGACGGTATCCGCAACTCGATAGGAGAACCGGACGGTGATTTTGCGGTGGCACCCGGCGGTAACATAGTTTTGGTCACACCCGGTGCCAAAGCGACCGAGGAAACTGACTCACGCTTCACAGACGCTCGGTCAGAAAACCCGATAGGTGTTGACATAACCCAGCGAACATTTGCTTTTGCCAGCGCCCCCGATGACGACTATATCATTATGCAGTTCATTATTGAAAACAACACCGGCGGCAGTCTGAGTTCACTCTTTTTCGGGATGTACCTGGACTGGGATATTCAGGTGTTTAACAGCAATGCCGGCGGCTACGAGTCGGCGACCGAGATTGCATGGACAGCGTACAACGACGGTCTCCAAACACGGTCATATCGCGGAGTCACCGCTCTCGACGGCAGTTTTTCATCGGCAGCCACGCATTTGGGGAACATTGCCTACTTTCCCGAAGGCCTTACAGAAGCGGAGAAGTATGCATCGATGATTGGTGGAAACGCAAATTCCGATATCTACAAGACATCCCGTACTGACCTGATTCAGATTGTGGCAGTTGGTCCCTTGTCGCTGGCCCCGAATGCTGTCGACACGGTAACCGTCGCGCTAGTGGCCGGGAGTACATTGACAAACTTGATGACCGCAAAACTCAACGCATTGCAGCAGTATGAAAACAGCATATTGGCTTGCTGCGTCGGCACGCGCGGTGATGTCGACTTTGACGGTTTGTCAGTACCGGACATTGTCGATCTGACTGCCATTGTTGATTATCTTTTTGGTATCCCTCCGGATATCATCTGTCCCGAAGAAGCGGATATCAACGGCGATAGCGCTTCGGGCGGCTTGCCTGACATTGTCGATCTGACGTTTATTGTCGACTACCTATTCGGCCTTCCGCCACCACTGGTTTCCTGCCCGTAGGAAAACTCTCCCGTGGGCGATCAAGTCTGCACAAACGGTATGGCTCTATAGCCTGTTGTGCTGCTCAGACGGGTAGCTTCTTCTGAGAAATGACAAAACAACAAGACGTGCTTCTTGTCGATTGCAGAGAGGTCGAAGTCGCCTTTGAATCGATACTCTTTTTCTGCGACCCAGTCGCCGGAAATTCCGAATGATTGAGTCTGCCAGCGTTGTTCTTTGGGAACGGAATTGCAATCGTCGCGCGACAAGTATTGCACTGGTGAAATGCCTGCGCTGATGGCGGCATTACGCTCAATGCCGATGCCGTACGGCTCGAATGACATCTGGCTGTATCGTGCGCGCCAGCGCATCAAAGAGGCAGCCTCGACTGGAGCCAGGGCCGAAAATGACACAGTGGCGACCCGATCCGGCATGTGTCGAGATGATGCCACTATACGACCGTGCATAACGATATTTCCGAGTGTATGCAGCGCGTGCCGAGGATAGGTGTTGGATGAGGCAATGTCGCGGTAAAAATCTACCTTTTTCTCAGTCGGCCAGGGCCGGTTGGTCGTGCGGGTCCAATGAATCAGGTAACGGCCGCCCAATGTACGCAACTGCTCACCGAAAATGTCTGGTGTGAGGTGGTACCCGAGCGGGCGGGAACGTGCACAATGCTCGGCGCGAAATGATGTAACAACCTCCTTGCCAGAATCACCAGCCATCGTTAGCAACTCGTTCATGTTGCCTGAATCGCGGACGGATACCGGTAGTAGTAGATCGGCTGTTCGTACTACTGAGGCATCGCGAGCTGCTCGCAGATCGCCTTCACACTGGCCCAGAACATCCGGATCAACCGGAACGAACGAGGTCAAATCAGAGCGCAGGTTAAATTGGTCACGTGTACTGTGCTGAAGCAGGTCGAAGTCTGATCGATCTGCTGCTGGAAGTACGACTGTGATCGGAAGCTGGTTGATCGAACCAAAGGCTGTGAGTAGTTCCCACGTAGACATCCCGACCGACGACACAAGTTCATGATCTCTGTCTGCCAGGTATTGAATGGCCGCCAGCGACTGTTGAACCCATTCGTCCTTATTACACGGGCGGAGCGGCTGGCGCGAGAGAAGGATAGCTGCTCTGCGTCTCACATTGCTTAGACTGTCTGGCTGATTGTTGGGTCCGGTGACATGTGCTTGCGTACATACAGGCGAGCTACTGATACGCCGGTAAGTGTCAGCACGAACAACAAGCCACCCGACACAGCCATAAACCCCGCAATTGAAGTATCGAAATAGGTGGCGCCAATAAATCCAAGGACTGCACAGGCACTTCCAACCAGTACCGATAGAAGCAGGACAAATATAAGTCTGTTGGACAAGAGATATGCGGTGGCTCCCGGGATTATTAGCATTGCCACAACCAGGATGGCTCCCACCGACTCGAACGCTGCCACAACCGTCATTGATACCATAGTCATAAGCAGGTAATGCCACAGGCGCGACGATATTCCAATGGCATCAGCAGTAGTGGGGTCGAATGATGTGATCTTGAGCTGTTTGTAAAACAGCCCTATGAAAAGAATGTTGGCCAGCAGCACTCCGCCAAGGATCCACGTCGCCCTCGGGCCGAAGTCAGTGCCGCCGACAACAAATGTGTCGTATGGCGTGTATGCTATTTCACCATAAAGTACACATTCCTGATCAAGATCGACCGACCCGGCGTACCTCGCAATCAGGATGACGCCGACCGAAAACAGGAACGTGAAAACTACGCCAAGTGCAGCATCCTTGTACAGTCGATTGCTCCTCGCAAGGAGCTCGGTGAGATAGGCAGTTACCAGTCCCATCACGCCGGCACCGATCAGCATCGGCACGACATGTCGGCTCGATGTAATCAGGAAGGCCAAAACCAGCCCGGGGAGCACGGCATGAGAGATAGCATCGCCAAGCATTGCATTCTGTCGCAGCACTAAGAAACTGCCTATCAGGCCGCAGGCGGTGGCCGCTAACACGGCTGTCAGGATAACCCACGCGTCAGCTGTCATGTCGTGTCCTTCCGACCGATGTAGGGAATCTCCTGGCGGTGGGGATCGAACTCCGGTTGGTCGAGCAGCCCTTCGAGTTGCGCCTCGATTTCGGGAGTAATTATATGTTCCATCTCTTCTGCGTCGCGATGGACATGGTCCTGCGGCAGGTCAAGAAAGCGTGTCAGGTAAACTTCCCAAAGTCGGTGCAATCGTAGCACTCTCGCACCTTCGATCATGCCACTTTCTGTTAGTGTGAATCCGTCAACTTCTTTGTCCAACGCGCCGCTGCGTACGAGTTGTGCAAGTCCCCTCCGAAGACCTCTCGCATCGAACGACCACATGCGGCCGATCTGCTTCATTGAGTATCTGACCTGGTACTCGCCTGCCGTCTGGCCCGAACGAAAAAGTACTTTAAGAATGTGTTCTCTCGTCATTTTGCCACGGCTCATCCAGAGTTGCCTCATCCGACTGACGACTCCCCGCCCCGGTGCAAAGAGCAGCGAGATACCGAAGATGACTGAAACCGCCACAACGATCCATGGGCCGGTAGGAAAGCGCGGAGCCAGAAACGAGACATAGGCCCCAACCAGCCCGGCAATCATCCCGAATACTGAGGCAAATATAATCATTGTCGGAAGGCGGTCGGTCCATTGCCGCGCGGACGCGGCCGGCGTGATCAACAATGCAGCCATCAGGACCACGCCGACAGCCTGCAGACCGATTGTAACAGAAAAGACAATCATGGTTGTAATAAAGAACTCCCACCAGCCAACTCTTATTCCAAGAACTCGTGCTGCCTCCGGATCGAAGGCGACGAGTTTCAATCGCGGGAAGAAAACAAAGACAGCCCCCAGCATCGACAGGCCGACTACAGCAAGAATTCGGACATCCTCAGCAGCCATAGCCGAGGCCTGGCCGAAGAGGAACTTGTCTAAACCGGCCAGCGAGCCGGATCCGGATTTTTGAATGGATGTCAGCAGAACTATGCCGAGACCAAAGAACACAGACAACACAATACCAAGAGCGGCGTCCGGCTTGATTCTACTGTAACGCGCTATCAGATTGACACTGATTGCGCCCAACCAGCCGGTTGCTGCGGCGCCGAGCAACAGCCATAGCAGCTCTTTCTGCCCGACCACAATGAACGCAAGGGCTACTCCCGGCAGCGCGGCATGAGCTAGAGCATCGCCAATCAGCGATCGCTTTTGAAGGTAAGCAAAGCAACCTAGCCCCCCGGCAGCGCCGCCGAGAAGTACTGATCCGGCCAGAACGTGACGAACGTTGGCATCGGTCAGCGAAAAAAACCGAATTGTAAGGTCCCAGAAATCCACCACGCACGTCCTTTTTACCGTCGACGCCCCACCTTTTCGGCCACTTCACTGAGGATATTCAACTGTCCTCCATAGGTCAGGCGTAGATTATCATCAGTGAATACGTCCTTTGTCCTTCCAAACTTCACTAACCGCATATTGAGAAACATCACCCAATCGAAGTATTCCGGAACCGTATGCAAATCATGATGCACTACCAGCACTGTCTTCGACCGCGCCTTGAGGTCTTTGAGCAATTCGACGATCGCCTTTTCGGTTGCGGCATCGACTCCGGCAAACGGCTCGTCCATCAGGTAGACATCCGCACCCTGCACCAGTGCGCGTGCAAGAAACACTCGCTGCTGTTGACCACCTGAAAGCTGACTGATCTGCCGATGAGCCAGATCGCTCATCCCGACCTTTTCGAGCGCTTCCAAAGCAGCCTTCCGATCGCTGCCAGACGGTCGCCCAAACAGTGTCAGGCGACCGTAACGCCCCATTGTCACAACATCCAGCGCGTTAGTAGGAAAGTCCCAGTCGACAGATTCTCGCTGCGGCACGTAAGCCACCCTTTGCCTGTGACGGTCGAGAGTTTCTCCGTATATCTTGACGAAGCCGGACAACAGTGGCATGAGTCCCATTATCGCTTTGATCAGTGTCGATTTACCGGCACCGTTCGGCCCCACCAGACCGATCAGTTTCCCGTTGGGTAACGAGAAATCTATATCCCATAATACGGGCCGCTTCCTGTAAGCAACGGTCAGATCGTGCACTTCAATTGGAGCAATCTCTCCGCCTTGTTTGTCGATCGTCTTCTCCGTCATCTAAGTGCCTCGACTATCGTGCGCACGTTGTGTCTGACCATCCCAAAATATGTTCCTTCTTCTGTTCCCGGCTCGCCCATCGCGTCGGAATACAGCTCTCCGCCGATGACCACGTCGTGGCCCTGCGATCTGCAACCCTCGACAACAGCCTCGATCGATTTGCGCGGTACCGACGACTCAACAAAGACAGCCTTGATCCTGCGGCTCACAATCATGTCAACCATCTTTGTTACATCATAGAGCCCCGCCTCCGTCACCGTTGAAATACCCTGGAGTCCTTCTACCTCTATGTCATAGGCGCGTCCAAAATACCCGAAGGCGTCGTGCGCTGTTACAAGCACACGGTGCGCAGAATCGATCAGGCCAACTTGGCTTCCTACCCAGTTGTGTAACTCGTTCAGACTGTCGATGAATGCAGAGCGGTTGGCACGGTACCACTCTGCGTTAGTTTTGTCGCGCAATTCCAGAACGGTTCCTATGGTGTCGACTACCCGCTGCCAGAGAGACATGTCGAACCATACATGCGGATCGGGATGGCCTTCAAACTCCGACGGGTAGCAACGCAGCGAGTCGGGAATTGCCTCACCGGCCGCGACCGTGGCTCTCGATCGCCCCATCTTCTTGAGCATCTCGGCCATCTTAGCCTCCAAGAACAGACCGTTGAAAAAGACTATATCTGCCTCGCCCAAACGGTCCATGTCGCCTTTAGTAGGTTTGTACGAATGCGGATCGACACCCGGACCCATCAGGGCTACCAAATGTACCTTGTCCCCGGCAATGGTTCGCACTGCATCGGCGATCATACTGGTGGTGGCCACGATATTGAGCATACTACCGCGCTTGCGGGTTGTTTTGTTACAACCGCACAGGCTGATGGCAACTGACATCAATATCAAGAAAACGGCCGCTAGTGATTTATAGCGCACTACCCCCTCCATCCGTCCACTTTCTGCTTTGGCAGGTGGCGAAATTCATTGCTTCCGCGTCTTTTTCTGCTGCGAAAGGCCATAATGATCTGTCGCTGCTCGTCACTGAGCTCCCCGACGTAGTTCAGAAATTCATGCAGCCGCTGCGAGCTTTGTACCGAGAGTCCATGCTCAATCTGGCAGGCGTCCGCCTCAGAACGGGACAAAGGCAAGTTGAGGATTTCCGTAAAAAAAGTAACCAGGTCTTCGTGGCGATGCCGGATGGCCCGCGCTACCTTTGTCCCTTTGGCCGTAAGTTCAACTGATCGGCGTGGCTGGTGAACCAGAAATCCGAGTTGAGTCAGTTTGCGGACAGTACGCGTGACTGTGGGCATACGTGTTCCCAACCGTCCGGCGATATCGCTGACACGCACCCCCCCCGGGGGATGTTGTGTGATTAACTGGTAAATCACTTCTATGTAATCCTGTTGTGTTGCTGTCAGCATTACGCTTTCCGTATTACGTACTTACCCTAAGGTAATTACAATGGTACGTAACCGCTAGCGCTGCTGTTGGCAAGAAAAAAAACGCCCTGGTAAGTAACTCGAAGGCGTCGATTTTCCTTGCACGGTGCAGGCAAATTCGATAGTGTAGCCGCATGAGATATCCAAAGTTGGTTCTATTACTTGCAGTTGTTCTTTTTCTCGGTCCGCACGTCATCGCCGCTGTCTACACCGTTGATCGGGGCTCCGATCTTCAGGCTGCCATAAACTACGCTGCCGATGGTGATACACTCATTATTGGCAACAAGGATTTCCAGGCGAAAGCGACCGAGTTTGTCGATCCATTGTGCGGCAACTGTCTCGATCCGAGTACCGAGGTGAAAGCCAGCTACGGGTTCGTTGTGAAGGGCAAAGCACTGGTTCTAATTGGCAACAAACGTAGTCGACTCATTACGAATGCCGGCTATGGCCTCTATTTTGAAAACTCGAACGGATCGGTGGTTAAGAATCTGACCATCACCGGCGGTCGACGAGACAGTGATGGGAATGCCACCGACGCCGCAATCGTCGTGCGGCGTTCTCGTGTGACAATAGAGAATGTCAGGATTCTCGACAACGACAACCGCTCGGATGACACGACAGTAATAGTGGGTATAGGTGGAATTTTCGGACGTGAAGGAGCTGAATTGACGATTTCGGGCTGTAGTATCATGAACAACGGTTGGGATGGTATTGCATTGTATCGTGGCGCCTCGGCAAATATCTCTGATTGCCTGATCAAGGACGGTCGCGGCGCGGGCATCGGCGTTACATGGGATGCCTGCGTTATGGCCTATCGAAATAAGATTTCAGGTTACTGGAAGGGTATAGGCGCATTCGGGACGGCCTGGGTGATTGCCCACAACAATCTTGTCCACGACAACCTGGGCTGGGGAATCGTCGCCACTGGAAAGTCGTATATGGACATCGCAAACAACGTGGTTCACCATAACGGTAATTGCGGGGTAGCTCCCTGGTCGACCGAATCGCGCGGCCGTATAGTCAATAACATTATTACCGAAAACGGGTGGCGCGACAAATGGGTCTGCCCCTGTGTCGGGGTCTGGAACTATGGCGACTGGGCTAAGTGGGAGTTTGCACATAACATTGTCTGGAACAACAAAGCAGGAAACTATGAGGACATCTGGGATCAATCCGGCCTGAATGGAAACCAGGATATAGATCCGCTTTTCGTTGGTGAAGGCAACTATCGATTACAGAAGGATTCACCGGCAGTAAATGCCGGGGACAGCGCAATCTATAATCCCGATGGCTCTGTGTCGCACCTTGGCATCTATGGTGGACCACAAGCATGGGGCCAGAGCAGCGGCAATCGTTGAGCCGCCAGGAACAAATCAGTTTTTAGATACCTGAAACCTATTTGTGTACTTACCAGTCTAATAGGTATATCATTATTCAAACCGCCGAAAAGTGGCAGGAGGTATTATGAAGAAAGCAGGTTTGATAACCGCACTGGGCGTGGCTGTGTTGTTGCTGTCGCGATGATGACAACAGCGTCACCACCAATCTAGTACCGGGAGATACCAATTCCCCCGATTTTCAGTTTGTCAGTGGTCAGGTTGGAGACGATCTGTTTGAAGGCGGTGATCAGGCGTTTGAGGTCTCTTTTTCGCTTCTGGAGACGCAGTTTGGCCCAATCGGCGCCGCTGGTAAAGGGCCGAACTGGACGGCCGCTCTGGGCGCGGGAGATTCGGTCACGATTGACACCGTCACTAGCTACGACTATTTGGATGGCTGGCATATCTTCGATTTCAAAGCCCGCCTGACCGACCCAACAGCAGGTGATACGGTAAACCTGACGGGAACTGACTCGGTGCAACTGATCGTTCTTGGCGTGCCAGTCAATTATCTCCCGGCTGAGGACAGCCTCGAGGCGGTCAAGACTCGACTCCACGCTGACTTTCGGTTCAATTCGGGAGCTGACTCGGCACAGATTATCGGACGTCACAGAATCGATTTCACCCGCTTGATTGTCGATATCGACACACTCGTGCAAGTGGACGGAACCGGCGATGAAGAGGTCACTGCTCACATGACAGACTCTGCCGATGGACTGGTAGGCTGCGAGTTTACAGTCGATGAGCATGTGACGTTGGTCGAACTGGTGTTTCCGGCTGACAGCAACGCCTGCCCCAATTCCGGTTCATTGACGGGAACAGCCAGTTTTGACTTCTCCTGCTCTCGCGAAGGTGGTATCGGCACTGATTCGCTGTCAATTCACGGGACATGGAATGTCAAAGCAGTGGCAAATGGCAACGGATCCATCACTGTTACCTACGACGACGGCACTACTTTCTGGCAGGAAACAACCGACGACTGTTCGGAGTAGATCTCGTAGCCACATTTTGACCGGATTCTCCAAAGCGCTCCATTTCTTGGGGCGCTTTTTTTGTTAATAATACGGTTAAGGACTCGAAAAGCAGAATCACTTTAGAGAGCTAACACCCTCCCTTGATACTGTCGGCGACGGTCAGCCAGTCTGGCCCGAGAGCAGGAATGGTGCCCGGAAGCAGTTCATACACCTTATCAGGCAGGATTGGTTTGATAAGGCAATTCGTCCTAAATATCACCCCTCTGTCGGCCGATCTAGTGCCTAAGAAATATACCGAAATCTAGTTGGCCCCTGAGCAAAGGAGGAGAGTATGATTCGACGGTCCAGAATTGCAATCGCCCCGGTCATTGCACTGGCGATGGCCATTGGATTCGGATGTAGCGATGACAAGGCAACAACCGGTGCAGACCAGCTATTGCAGGGAGACACGACTGCTGTCGAGTTCCAGTTCGTTCAGGACTCAGTCTTCAATGAGGGATTCATGAAATCCTTTGGGCTGGGAATGGATTTGAGTTTCGACCTTATCGACTCTGTTCCCGCTCTTGGCGCTCCGGGCAAGTTTCATGTGTCGAGCCTTGCCCTCCAGGAAGGCGACGCAGTTTTTGACTCGGTATCATACACCTATACCAACGGCTGGCATGTTTTCACATTCGATGGCTATGTAGTTGACCTCAGTACATTGGATACCACCGATATATCCGGCACGGATTCCGTTCAGATTCTGGATGCAGGAAGTCCCCTGGCGGAGTTTGATTCGACCGTCGATGCAATGAAGATTCGTGCCAACATGGATATCAGTGCTCGCGGCGGCAGCGCGGTACTTGCCGGTGTTCAACAGTTCGACATCACTAACATGACCCCCGACAGCACAGTTCCAGTCATACTGAACGGCACTACGAGCGAGACCGCAGATTTGTCTTTTGCCGACAGTGCAGGCTCATGCGATATGAATCTGGACAATTCGGTAAGTGTAGACAATGTTGTGATCGTGCTGGATAGCGACGAGTGCCCCAGTAGCGGTTCTATGAGCGCAATTACTACCGTCAACGTTTCCTGCGCAGGGCAAGGCGATGGCGGGGGTACCTTCTCGCTGAACGTCAACGACACCTGGCATGTAACAGCCACCTTCGACAACGGCACCATAACCACGACCTTCAATAACAGTACAACTACATGGACAGTTACGGACACATGCAACAGCGGTCAGGCAAGCTCACCGGCCGCCTGGTTGCGGTAATTGACTGGTCCAAATTGACAGGCTTGGAGGGGCCTTCTTCGGAAGGCTCCTTCTTTTTTGCCAACTGCCACGGAACGATCTGTACTCTCACGCGAGTGCAGCAGTCGTGCTTGACTTTTGGCGTGAGAATTGGCATTCTTGATCTTGAGTAAAAGCGAGAGGACAACCCTCTGTTTTGGCGCGGTTATGCAATAACTGCGTTTGCTCGTGTTGCGTCGTAGATGGCGTTGCAGTCAGTCTTTGACAGTGGAGGAGT
>JBHHVC010000001.1:0-45073 GCA_046754125.1 Candidatus Zixiibacteriota bacterium | reverse complement strand
GACCTCACGGTCTGCTGCATGACATCAGGCGTCATTCGACCCGCTCCAACAGTTCGTGGCTGGCAGACCTCACGGTCTGCTGCATGACATCAGGCGTCATTCGACCCGCTCCAACAGTTCCGCCAACCATCTTTGTAGGCAGCGTCCGTCCTCGAACCCGCCAGCAGTCTCAACTAACAGCGTCAACGATGTCTTTGCGGCATCTCCGCAGAGTGACGGCGATTGGAAGCCGCGTGCTTGTCGACCAATGGCCGCTTTATAGCGCGCAGAACCGGCATGACAGCCAAGTGCAGAGCATGAGCCTGCAAGTAAGCCAAGAAAGGCTTTCTCTTAGTATTCTCGATAACATTCCCTCCAGTCGGATCGTAACCGATCTACTGTACCAAAATCTATAAACCGGACAATCGGAGGTCAAGCGAAATCGTGGCCATACAAGATGGTAATACTCCAGTATTGAAGTGAAGAATAGGGATCGATCTGACTCTGCGATGCTGCAGGCAGTCTGGCTATCGGCTGACTATGGCACAACTTACACTAGCAAGAAAACAACTGTCGGCAGCCAGATTATCCCGGTCGCGACACTCCCCACCCATTTCCCCCTGCCCGCTGACAGAGCAAGCGCAGAGTACACGAGCGCGATACCGAGCCGCGCCGTCCAGCGATCCAGGCCTGTCCATCCAAACGAATGAGCGAGCACCATGACGCCAGCCAGAAGCATGGCGACATAGATGAGCCAGAGACGTCGGGACACATGTCCCCCTCGTGACTTAACGTCGCCCACTGTCATACTCTTTCAGGAAGTTCTCGATTCCCTTGCCTATCGCACGCGCCACTCTGTCACGAAACCGATCAGTCTTGAGCAGTGCCTCCTGCTCGGGAATAATCATGAACGCGCACTCTATCAATACCGCCGGATACTGAGTCGGACGATTAACGGCAAGATTCCCGTGAAAGAGACCATGATCGCTAAGACCTGTGTGTTTCACCATTTCGGCATGAATTGACCGAGCCAGGTCAATCGAGTGTGGATGGTAATAGTACGCCGATGTTCCGTTGTTGACAAACGGATTGACGCCATCAGGCAGGGCATTGTTGTGAATGGAAACGAACAAGTCGGCATCGTGTAGGTTGGCAATTGCCGGGCGATCATACAAAGGCACATCACTGGTGTCAGATCGGGTCATAACAACTTGGGCACCTTTGGATTGCAGATATTTCTCTAACGCCAGTGCAATTGCAAGATTTGCTTCCGCCTCGGTGTATCCGGTCGGCCCTATGGAACCGGGATCACTTGAGTGACCGGCATCTATCACAATCCGCTTTCCTTTTATCTTGCTGGTACTGGAGGGCGGTTTATTCAGCTGGAAATAGAACGAGTTCCCTTCGTAGTAAGCATCGTACCCCCAGATACTCTCTGTCAGATTCAGCGTCAATTCGTAGAGGTCGTTCTCAATTTGTGACCAGGTCACCAGATCGATCAAATCGGATGCCTCGTCATATCGGATCCAGTCGGTGTCGCTGGTAACCCCATACAGCCGAATCCGAACACGCCGTCGCGTTTCCTCGATCACCCGGAAGGGATGTTGCCCTTTCAGGCCAACTTCGACGCGCAATCTATCCGGCTCGTCATATGTTCTGATTGATGTCACATAGGACCGTGGCGGTAGGATGCCCTTAGGCAATCGCTTGACCGAGTTCTTGTTCACCCAGCCGAAGCGGGTGGCCGACAATCTGACTCGGTACCAGTCGCCCTCCGCACCAACCGCCAGCGCCTGAACTCCCTCAGGCTGAAATATGGACAAGTAACCCTTGCGCGGACCAAGACGAACGATCTGCACTGAATCCGTAAATCGAACCGTGAACGGATATGCATGGTCATTTAGCGATACCGAGTAAGTAGATCGAACGCTGACGGCCGTATCAGGCAGATGCAAATACTTCAGCGCCACCGAGTCCATCAACTCGTATGGTGGCAAAAGATACCGGCAGACAATCTCAGCCTTATCTGGTGCCGCAAGATGAAACCTGATCGTGTCCTGGGAAGTGACTAGAGAATCGGCTACCGAAAGAAAACCTGCATAAACACCCTTAAGTTTTAGTGAATCCGGCACAGCTCCGCGACCAAACACCGCCTTACCCCAATAAGGCTGGAATTGCTGCCCAGTCTCAGCCATCGCCACCGAGTCAATTACATCACCAATACTGAACCATGCCCGACAGCCGGGAGTACCCAAAAATGACGTCCGCAGTACATCTCCTGTGGCAAGCGCCAGGTCACCAGATGGTCGATCGTACTCGTCGACAATCACAAGTGAGTCAATTCCTACGGGCATTCCCGGTCGGGGCACCGACACCGACAGGTTGAGAGTCAAAATCCCCGGATCGAGATGGGTCGACAGCGCGCCGTCATCTGCACGTTCGCTTGCAACGTCAATGACCGATCGGGCCTTCAGGTAAAACGTAAACTCGCCCGACGCTATAGCCAGGAACGCAAGAAACCCACCATCTTCGTGCACCGCCACAGGCTGATCGTTTACGGTTAAATCATATTCGGCCGGGTTGTCGACAGTCAGATGGCCCAGTATGAACGTGGAATCGACCGCGCCAATAGTCTGACCCGGTTTGGGATAAATGACCTTAATCGACTCGCCAGAAGCGGCAGCTTCCGCAGCAGACAGCTGCAAAAGCAACAGAAGCAGACAAACCCACGCTTTGTTGACACAGCGAGGCCGGACCGAAACGAGCCTAGTCTGTGGTATATCTCTCGATAACATCCCGCTTGAGCTTGGGGCCTCCGATGATCTCCCTGTCAACCTCAATCGACTCCCTGTCGTAACGGATTCCTTCGGCTAGATCATCTTTCAGCAACAATGGACCGTCGAGATCAAAACAGTCGGCCTGTGACGACATATAGACCGACTGAGCGATACCTATTGACGATTCCACCATACAGCCAAGCATGACCTGCTTGCCATCTTCATGAGCTCGTTCGGCCAGCCGAATGCCCTCCAGTATTCCGCCGGATTTTTCCATCTTTATATTGATACCGTCGAAATAATCGCTGTACATTTCGTAATTGGCCAGACTGTTCAGACCCTCGTCCATAATCAACCTGACCGAATCATTCTTGCCTTTCAAATGCTGCCACTCGCTCAGGAACTCCACATCGGTCGGCTGCTCTATTATCGTGATCCCCAATCGCGCGAGATGAAAAATCATTTCCTGCGCCCTGTCGCATGTCCAGCCGCCGTTGGCGTCTACCCGAATTTCTTTCCCGCCTATCGACTCAAGACCGGTTAGGATCTCCGGGTCATACTGACCACCCATCTTGACCTTGACAATAGGAAACTCAGATTGTCGAATAGCCTCGAGCATCTGCACCGGCTCTTGCAAGCTGATTGTGCACGAACTCTTTATCCCAACGGGTGTACCGAGCGATAGCACTTCCCATGGGTATTTGCGCATCTCCCCGGACAAATAGTTGAGAGTCATCCCTATCAACGCCGATCGCGCAATAGGCAAAATGTCAAACTTGTCGATTTCCGCCAGTGTCTCCACACTGATAGATTTCACATGACGCAAAAGTTCAAGACCGGCCCGGATATCACTTTCAATGGCATCGATGCTCGGCCCATAATAGACGGAACCGGAGGCCTCACCTGAATACCGATTATTCAAAACAGTCAATACGTTGGTTTTTACTTCAGTGCTTCCACCGGAAACACTAAATCTCTGCTTTAGCGGTATTGAAATCCTGACAGCATCAAACTGCACTATACTATTCTCCTGATCGTCGCAAGTTCTTTCATCAGATCGGCCCGAAAGTCAGGCGAGGTTTCTTCGAATGAGTTTATTGCGACTCCGCCTCCTCCTCGAGACGCATGCACGTACTTTCCTCTACTCATTGCTATCGCCACGTGGCGATCGAAAAAGAGCAGGTCGGCTGGTCTCACTGATTCCCTTTCGATCGAATGTCCGCACCGTATCTGGTCTTTCGTGTCACGTGGCAATTCATATCCAAACCGTCCATAAACAGCCCTCACAAACCCTGAGCAGTCAAATCCTAAGGGCGTTGTCCCACCCCACAGGTAGGGCACACCCAGAAACCTTCTTGCTTCCGTAACAAGCATTCCGGGGGTTACGCGTCCCCTCTTGTCTTGTATCGGCAAAAGACAGCTTCGTTTCACGTAGATAGCTTTTTCATTCGGAGTCGCAATTCGGACTCGCTCACCTCGGACTGACATTACCGGACAGCGAGTCCCGTAAACCATGAGATAGGGAGGCACCGCCTTTCGGCCGTCATTTCCAAACAACCGGGCTGATTGTCTCACCACCGTCATCCACCGCGCCTTCTTCAGTCTCCGGTAAACTGCGACGGAAACGGGGGACAGGAATCGCCTGTCAGCCCAGCCTCGATACCCGTCCTCCTGCTCGACCAGAGCAAACAGCGCTTGCCGACGAACCACTTGCACAATTTCGCCGTACAATGCCTGGTTGACCCGCCCACTTTCAGAGGCGGGTTTGCCCCACAAGTCAAGCACCGATGCCGATACCCATGCACGTTCCATAGCCTTCACATATTATACTCGCCTCGGCACCCAATCAATAAAAAAGCCCTGTAACCAAAGCTCGGCTGGCCCAAGGAATGGTTTGACAAGTCGCCCATCGTTTTTTACCCTCCTTGAGAAGATTTTCACAAACTGTCTATAACTAGCGGAGGAATAATAGTGGAAACATTTCTCATCAAGAAATCGGATGTTGCACAAGTTCTGACAATGGAGGACTGTGTCAGGGTCACCGAGCAAGCCTTTCGTCTTTACGGTGAGGACAAAGTGCAGATGCCTCCAAAGTCCTATCTCTATTTCGAGGACTACTCCGGCGACTTGCGCTGCATGCCGGCCTACATACCGGAAATCGAAGGCGCGGGAATCAAGGCGGTGAATGTGCATCCCAACAACCATAGCCAACACCTTCCCACTGTCATGGCAACAATACTGCTCACCGATCCGAAGACAGGATTCCCCCTCGCCGTGATGGACGGCACTCATGTTACCAATATGCGCACCGGCGCCGCAGGCGGCATCGCCTCAAAGTATCTGGCAAAGAGTAACAGCAAAAAGGCAGCCTTTATCGGCGCCGGAATGCAGGCAGAAACTCAGGTGGCGGGAATGATGGTCGCCAAACCGGGCATCTCCGAAGTCTCAATCTGTGATCTCGATAAAGATAAAGCACAATCCTTCGCCAAACATTGTTCAGACAAACACGGATTAACAGCAACTGTCGTGGATTCCATCAAGGCAGCATGCGACGGTGCAGACATTATCAACTGTACGACCTCCACTCGTAAACCGATCGTTATGAAAGAACACGTCCCGGCAGGCGCGCATATCAATGCAATCGGCGCAGATGCAATCGGCAAACAAGAACTCTCCGGCCAACTACTTTCGTCCTCAAAAGTGGTGATTGACGACTGGATACAGGCATCTCATTCCGGTGAGATCAATGTCGCCGTCTCACAGGGGACCTTTACTAAGAACGACCTTGCAGCCGAACTGGGACAGGTAATCGCCAAAAACCTGAGCGTCCGACAGTCGGATGACGATGTCACCATATTTGATTCCACCGGTCTGGCTGTGCAAGACCTGATGACCGCATGGCATGTTTACAAGTTGCTTAGCAAGGATGCCAAAAAATACAACTTGCAGACTGTGAACATATTCGGCTGAACCATTCAGCGAGGATGTTGCCCTGCAGCCGACAAGATGGCCCGGGTCCAGGCCTCAATCTTTTGGCGCAGGTCCGATACAGTGCCGTAGTTCAGAATGACCCGATCGGCGCGACGACAATACTCCGCATAGAATAGCTGGCGCCTCTGGCGCGCCCTGGCATCGGCCAGAGTGTATCCCTTGGCCACCAGTCTCTCGAGCCGCCGCTTAAGTCCGGCATGTATCACCAGAGTGAAGTCAACTTCTCTGTCAAGGTCCCAGTCCAGTAAGAGAGCGGCATCGACAACCGCGTTCGTTTTGGACCGACGACATGCCGCCATCTCCCTACGAATGCTGCGCAGCAGATAAGGATGAACAATACGGTTCAAGGCCGCCTGCGAGTCGCCATCAACAAAAGCACGTCGGGCCAATTCCTTGCGCCGGACGTTCCCTTTTTTCGTGAGAATAGCCTTGCCGAATTGGCTGGCCAGCTGTCGGCGAAGTGCTAATGACCCGTCGACTACTTGTCGACCGATCTGGTCTGCGTCGATAACACGGTAGCCCAGCGAAGCCATGATCGTCGCCGCCGTAGACTTACCCGAGCCGATCTGTCCGGTGATGCCAATTATCATGTATCAGCAGCAGCCGCTACGGGTCAAACCGCACTACCATTTCAAAAGTCGTTGGGTTGTATAGGTCGCTACCGTACGGAAGAGTTACGGTATTACCGAAGGCAGGAGAATACGACCCGTAATTATGTCTCTCAGTCTGATTGATGACAAAACGTAGTGAAAACTCCAGCGCAATCCGTTTGCTCAGCTGCCCTCCCATGCCGAATGCAAGGACCATACCAAATCGCTGCTCATTGACACCTCTGACCGCTCCCTTGCCTTTGTACCACTTGGATGAAAGGCCGGTCTCGGCAAACGGTCGGATGGTCCCGGAAAATGCCTGCATTCTCAAAAGCGCGCTCAGATCATAAGTACGATAGTCGGCATTTTCGTCTTTGGTAGACGGCGTAACTCCAAGACTGAGACCAGCCGCAGCGGCACCTGTTGTGTAGTAGTAAAGCCGGTACATTGCCTCAACAGCCGAACCTTCGCGAGAAAAGTCGGAATCATTTCGGATGGAAAGACCAATTGCGTGCTCGAAATGTGCCTCGGTTGTCGATTGTGGTGACTCACGAAAGACGATTGAGTCGTTCTCACCCGCCACATTAGCCGAGCTCACACACAATATCAGCGCAAGAGTAGCCCCATGTAACATCAGCCTCCTCCACTTCCCAGTCATCTCTACTGACCTGCCATCACCCCTTGGCGTCGAGCCAATTGTCGCCAACGCCTATATCTACTGTCACCGGAACCTTTAGCTTGACCGCCTTTTCCATTCCGTCCCTAAGTATTTTTGCCACTTCTTCCCTTTCCGGTTTATAGACGTCGCACACCAATTCGTCGTGCACCTGTAATACTATTCTCGACCGGAAAGAGGCTAGTTTTTTCTGAATGACTATCATTGCCTTTTTTATCATATCAGCAGCGGTACCCTGAATCGGAGTGTTGATAGCTGTCCGTTCGGCAAATTGGCGAACAGAATGATTACGGTCGTTGATTTCCCGAAGGTAACGACGGCGGTTGAACATCGTGGTAACGTACCCGTTCTCCCGGGCAAAAGCTATAGTTTCATCCATATACTTTCTTATACCCGGATATCTCGCAAAGTAAGTGTCAATAAACTGCTGAGCCTCCGATCTGTTCATGCCGGTCTGCTGAGCCAGGCCGAAAGCAGACACCCCGTATATTACAGCGAAATTGGCCGTTTTTGCCGAGCGTCGCTGCTCAGGTGTAACTTTGTCGAAGTCCGCACCAAACACTTCGGCAGCAGTCCGCATATGAATATCCTCGCCCTTTTTGAAGGCCTCGATCAAACCGGGATCGTCAGCATAATGGGCGAGAATACGGAGCTCGATTTGCGAGTAGTCGGCAACGACCAGCACATGATCATTATCGCGAGGGACAAACGCCTTTCGGATCAGCCTTCCCTCCTCGGTCCGGATCGGGATATTCTGCAGATTGGGATCGGTCGAAGAAAGCCGTCCCGTAGCTGCGATCGTCTGGTTAAAAGAGGTATGTACTCGAGAAGTTGCCACGTCAACCAACTTTGGAATGGCATCGACATATGTGGATTTCAGCTTGGTCAGTTGGCGATAGTCGAGAATGCTCTTGGGGAAATCGTGCAATTGGGACAGTTCCTCGAGCACTCGCACGTCGGTGGCATAGCCGGTCTTTTTCGCAGTCCTGCCCTTGGTCGGCAAACCGAGTTTATCAAACAGTATATGCGACAACTGTTGTGTTGAATTAATGTTGAACTCTCCCCCACCCATGTCATAGATATCCGCACGTAATTGCTCGAGCTGCTTGTCCATCTGTTTTGACATACTTTCAAGATACGACGTATCGACTCGAATGCCGGCCTCCTCGATGGCGGCAAGAACCTCGACAAGAGGCAGTTCGAAGTTATAGTACAGGTTGACAAGATCGTGCTCTTCAAGCTGCGGCGCCAGCACACCTCGCAACCGGTATGTAAAATCCGCATCCTCGGCTGCGTAAGGCGTTGCCAGGTCGATTGGAACAGTGTCAAAAGTTCGCTGGCTCTTCCCCTTGCCAATTAAATCCGTAATCGGCTGCATCTGATAATCGAAGTGCTTTAGCGCCAGCAGGTCGAGCGAATGCTGCCGCGATGACGGATCGAGAACATACGATGCCAGCATAGTGTCGAAAGAGATCGGATTGACGTTTATGCCGTGTCGTCTTAGCACGTGCAAGTCGTACTTGATATTCTGCCCTATCTTCTGGACCTTTGGATTCTCCAGCAGGTCTTTCAGTAGGGCAACCGCATCATCGAATGGCAAATTACGTTCGCTGTCGGCCGAGTGGGCAAGAGGTACATAGAACGCCTCACCTGCTTCGCCACAAAGCGAAACTCCGACCAGTTTGGCCTTAAGAGCATTCACTGATGTCGTTTCAGTATCGACTGCTATTTCCTTGAGTTCGGCCAGATGTGTGAGCACTGTCCGCAGGTGCTCGAGCGAGACGACGACGCTGTAGGACGCCTGAGGCGACACAGCTTCTTCCTGCACGACATCTTCGCCGCCGCCGTAACCATCGCGAAAGAGCCGCTTGAACAAGCCCGAGAACTCAAGCTCAAGAAATAGCGACTTGCATGTCTCATAGTCGGCTGTACGACGAAGCATATCGTCAATGTCGTATGAAACCGGGACTTCGGTGTCAATTGTAACCAGCGTCCGCGATAGTCGGGCAAGTTCGATATTCTCTGCCACTTTGGATCGCACGCCCTTAGCCTTGATCTGTTCGTGGTTCTCCAGGATGGCGTCGAGTGAGCCAAACTGAGTAAGCAGACTGTCGGCGGTCTTGGGACCAATTCCCGGGATACCCGGCACATTGTCCGAGCTGTCACCCATAAGAGCCAGCTTGTCGATGACTTTCGTCGGAGGCACGCCGAACTTGTTTTCCACTTCGAGCGGCCCCATACGTTCCGGCTTTTCCGAGGCAGGCTTGGGGTTGTAAATGCGAACATTGTCGGTGACGAGTTGAAAATAATCCTTATCGCCGGTGACACACCAGACCTCGAAACCCTCCTTTCCCGCCTTTGTCGCGATAGTTCCGATTATGTCGTCCGCCTCGAAGCCCGGCATCTCATAACTGACGATATTCAATGCCATAACTGCCTGCCGAATCCTGGGCAGTTGCGTTACCAGATCGTCCGGCATTTTTGCACGAGTAGACTTGTAATCGGCGTACATCTTGTGTCGAAAAGTCGGTTCTTTTGTATCAAATACTATGGCCAGATAGTCCGGACGTTCGTCGTCGATTATCTTCAATAATGAATTAACGAATCCGTACGTAGCCGAGGTGTTTTCACCTTTGGAATTAATCAGCGGATTGCGGATAAAGGCGAAGTATGCTCGGTAAAACACTGCCGAGCCGTCGACAAGATAGAGAGTTTTTCTGGTGTTCACTGGTACAGTCCTCGATGCCGAATATACTCACGAACCGATTGCGGGACAAGCTGGTCGAGTTCGCTATCGCTCGCCCCATTGGCTACACACTTCCTGACCTGTGTCGACGAAATTTCTACTAACACGGTGGAAACAAGCTTCACTTGGGAAACATGCTTCGAATCTGCGGCAGAATTTCCCGGACGAGCGCCGGCAATAAACTGAACCTCGGCCAGTAGCTGCTCCGAACTGTGCCAATGTGATAACTGGGAGAGGTTGTCCTGCCCCACAAGGAATGCGAACGTTGCCTCTGGATAAGTCTGCTTCAGCGCGCGAACGGTGTCGAGACTGTAACCAGAAAGTTTCTCGCTGATCTCAATCCGGTCAATTAGGAACCGATCTTCCTCGCCGACGGCCAACTCAAGCATAGTGAGCCGATCTTCCAGCGGTGCTGTTGCCCGCTTCTTTTTCTGCGGGTGGTTAAATGCCGGGACAAACAAAACGCCGTCCAATCGGCATTCACGCAGGAGTTCTGTAGCAAGAGAAAGGTGGCCGCGATGGACAGGGTCGAAGGTTCCACCCAGAACGCCCCAAAGACCGCCATCGTCAGGAGTCGGCATCTTCCGAGCCGCCGCTCGCTGCGGCCGGTTGTCTCAATTCACCTAAGCGCTCGTTGGCCTTGTCGAATCGCTTGCTCTGGGGATACTCGTTGATAAACAGCTCGAAAAGCTCAAGCGCTCGCGCCGTATCGCCTGATCGCGCGGCCGCCTCACCAGCCTTGAATGTAGACTCCTCCCGTCGCTGAATTGCCTTAGGTACCCATTCGTGCACGGGAAAGACAGTGATGAAGTCAGCAAACCGCCCGCGTGCCTTGTCATACTTGCGTGATTTGAAGAGCATTTCCGCACGCATGAATGTCGCGCGGGGACCAAATTCAGTGTCGGTATAGTCGTCGATCACTTTCTGGAAATACGCTTCAGCGGCATTATACGCACCCATGTGCTCATACACTACACCATTGCTGTAAAACTTCTTCGCTTTTCTGGACCTCGCTTCGAGCAGATATTTCTGTGCGTCCGGGAGCAACTCCGACTCAGGATAGTCTATCAAAAAATCCTCGAATTGCCTGATAGCAGTTTCCAGATCGGTCTGGTCCAGTCCGTAGTGGTGCGGAGTACCTTCAAAAAAACAAACAGCCCGCATGAAAAGGGCATGCTCAAAATAGGTTGAGGCCGGGTAGTTATTGGCGAGACGATTGAACTCGGCACCTGCCAATATGTAGTCCTTCTGGCCAAAGTAAGACAGTGCTAAATAGTACTGGGCAGTGTCGACCAGGGTCGCTCCGGGATAATTGTAAACGACAGCTTGAAATGCCTCAATCGCTCTGATGTATTTCTTCTTCTGATACTTCTCTTTACCATGCTGAAACAGTTGGTCAGCAGTAAGATTGGACAGATTAACTCTTCCGCCGCACCCGAAAGTCGCAACGACTATCACAACCAGAAAGGCAATCAGGCGGGTTGATTTGTAACGAGTGTATCTCAAGTGCGATATGTCTCCTTAAGCATGCGATAGTTCTCTATTACCCGATCCAGATACTTCCTGGGTAGCGGGGCGTCTTTGCGTAAAAGGCTGCGCAGCCGGGTCTCGCCCATGTTATACGCCACCAGGGCTTTCTTGATGTCGCCAAACTTCAGGACCTGCTCAAAAAGATGCTGTGTGCCGAGCTTGATATTCGCTTCCGGTTCAAACAACGTTTCGGTTCCATTCCATTCAACCGGCATACGAGTAGCCAGATCGGCACCGATAAACGGCATGACCTGCATCAGACCCCGTGCGCCAACCCGGGAAGTCTGCCCTTTGCGAAACGACGATTCTGTCATGATCATGGCAACAACGAACATCGGATCATACCGATACTTCTTGCTCTCTTTGTAAATGACACTTGTGAGGCGAGTTACTTCCTCGTCGCTGAACCCGATCTGAAAATCATCGATTGCTTTGAAAATCTGTAGCTTTTCTTCGAGTTCGCTGATACGGTTCTGCTGAAATGATACCTGCTTCTCGAGGTCATACTTATCCTTGATGAGGTACACGAGCAAGCCAGATTGCAACAGGTAAATGAACACCATCAACACTGCAACCGGCTTGGAAAGGAATATCCCCAGTTTTTCAAACTGTATCATGGCAGTTTCCTTTTCACTTTGCCCCGCAGATCGTAACCATCGGCGGACTCGATTTGCACCGTACACATATCACCAATACCTAGATTATCGCCGTAAACAAACACGACCGGGTCGATTTCGGGCGTATCTCCGGGCGTTCTCGCCTCAGCCTGCCCATCCTCGGCAACGGCATCAATAATAACCGTGGCCTGTGAACCGATCAAGGAGTTATTTGCCTCAAACGCTATGTCGCGCTGGGTCGTCATCAGGCGATCCAGACGCTCATGTGCCAGTTCCTCCTGTACCGCGCCGGGGAGAGTTGTGGCAAGCGTCCCTTCTTCACAGGAAAAGGCAAATGTTCCCATCCGTTCGAATCGCTGCTGGCTCACGAAATCCATTAACTCCTCAAACTCGGCATCAGTTTCACCCGGAAATCCGACCATGAAAGTCGTTCGAATGATTGCCGAGTCGCTGCTCGAACGAATCGAGTCCAGTTTTTGCCTGATCTGTTTCGATGTGGTCTGACGGTTCATGGCGCTTAGTATCCGATCACTAATATGCTGCAACGGCAGGTCGTAGT
Organism: Candidatus Zixiibacteriota bacterium; assembly: GCA_046754125.1. GTDB lineage: Bacteria > Zixibacteria > MSB-5A5 > GN15 > FEB-12 > JBHHVC01. The sequence continues at coordinate 32,608 of JBHHVC010000001.1, read as the reverse complement.
AGTTGACCGTCTTGTTGTCAGCAGCCAGATAGTCTATAAGCGACTGATCTAGCTCGGCGGGATGCAAGTACAAGAGACGAATCCAGCGGACACCGTCGACAGTTTCAAGGTCCTTTAGCAGGTCGATCAACAACGGTCGCTCAGGCAGGCCGTACCCGTACATCGTAGCCTCCTGCGAAACCAGTATCAACTCTCGCTTGCCATTGGAAGCAAGAAACTCTGCCTCTCTGCGGATCGACTCGATCGGCCTGCTGCGAAACTTCCCCCTCATCAAAGGGATCGAACAGTAGCTACATGCCCTATCACATCCGTCCGAGATTTTCAGGTAGGCCCAGGGAAATGAATCGCTGATGTACCGATCCTTCCAGCCGAGAAAACCAAGTTTTCGCGTGTCGCGGCGTACTGCGCTTTCGAGATGCTGATTTTTTGTAACCGCCGAGGCCAGTGAATCAAGGGCTCCAATGCCAAAGGCGCCGTCAAGCTCCGGCATTTCGCGAAGCAGGTCGTCGCCGTGTCGCTGCGACAGGCAGCCCGCCGCATACAGTGTCTTGAGCAACCCGTTCTTCTTTAACTGGCCCAGCCGAAGTATTTCATCGACCGATTCCTCCCTCGCCGGAAGAATGAATCCGCAGGTATTGACGATGATCGACTCGGCATCTTCGGGGCGGGATACCGGTTCGTGACCTTCGGCAATCAGCCGGGCTGCGATGTAGTCAGCATCCACATCGTTCTTGGGGCAGCCGAGTTTGTGAACGAATACCTTCATCTCTCTACAACTTTATGCGCTCTACAGAATCGGGGAATTGAGGAATCAACATCTCTTCTGTACACAAACTGTCCAGATTTTGCTTAAGAATCACTATTCGATTCAACTCCTCGTTGATATCAAAATACTCCATGCTAAGCAGGCGCGCCGGTTCTTCTCCTATCGTTACGTCGATTGAATCCGGAATGTCTCCTGTGACATCTTTGCGGCGAGTCAAGTGGAAACGTTTATCCGGCACAATAGTCTTAGTATGGTACAACTCATCAAGATGGCCCAAATAGGAGACCTCATAACTGCCAATCTGCCCCGGCGCTACTTTTTCAATAACCACCTGATTGTTCTCAGCAGAATAGCTGTAAAGGTGGTGCAGGTCAAACAGATAGGTGTCAGCACCCATCTCGACCGAGTAGCGACCGTCGCGGGCGAGACAGGCGCTTCCGGCTGTAGTGTCGACGGAGCTAAATAGCTCCGACTCTACAATGCTCAGGAACACCAGTTGAATGCAGGCTGCATCCGACAGATCAGTTTTCACCCGATCAAACGAATCGGGGCCAGCCATCGCCGGACATATACAAGCCAACAGGCATGATGCTACAATAACTCGTTTCATTGTCACCGGTTATACGCCGCCGCCAGCACTCAGTTTCTATTCGGAATCAACTGGCTCAGGCATTGGGGGGTCACGCCGTGCAACCAATTTCTCCAGAAAAGCTCGATCGACCAGCACCTCCCTCGCCTTTGACCCATCATAGGTCGACACTACTCCAGCCTGCTCTAGTTTGTCTATCAAGCGAGCTGCCCGTTGATAGCCAATGCCGAGACGCCGTTGGAGCAGCGACACCGAGCCCTGTTTGTGCCTTACCACGACTTCACATGCCTCTCGAAAGAGTGGATCGCCCAGATCGATTTCCGTTTCTGTCGTCTCGCCTGTGGCCTGAGAGATATTATCAAGCGAGAGTGCTGGCAATTCCTGAGCAGTAATCGATTCCACTATGCGCTCGGTCTCGTCGTTGGACAAGAAGGGGCCATGGAGCCTGATTGGCTCCGGCTGCGCGGTGGCCAAGTATAGCATGTCACCTGCCCCAAGGAGTTTTTCGGCCCCGTTGGCATCAATAATAGTCCTTGAATCAACTTTAGAGGAGACTTGGAAAGCGATACGGGCCGGGAAGTTAGCCTTAATCAGTCCGGTTATGACATCGACCGACGGTCGCTGAGTGGCCAGAATCAGATGAATCCCGACCGCTCGGGACATTTGGGCCAGCCGAGTAATCAACATCTCTGTCTTGGATGAACTGGCGGAGATCATTAGGTCGGCCAGTTCATCGACGGCTACAACGATATATGGCAGGCGCTTGTCCACATCGGTCTGTTTCTTATTAAAGTCAGATATGTTCCTTACACCCACATTGGCCAACTTACGATACCGGTTCTCCATCTCGGCAACCATATCGCCAAGTACTCGCTCCGCTCGCCGTGAATTGGTTATGACGGGACGGGCCAGATGGGGAAGACCAGCATAAACCGATAATTCCAGCATCTTTGGATCTATGAACACAAATCTAATCTGCGCGGGATGCAGCCGATAGAGCATAGATGTTATCAGCACATTCATACAGACAGATTTCCCCGATCCGGTAGCTCCCGCGATAAGCAGATGGGGCATCTTGGTCAGATCAGCAATAAACGGATTTCCGGCAGTCGTCTTGCCGAGTGCCAGAGGGAGAATAACATTGTCGTTTGCGAACAGGGGTGATCCGATGACATCGCGAAGATAAACCATCTGAGGCTCACGGTTTGGGATTTCGACACCTACCGCCGCCTTGCCCGGAATGGGTGCAATGATACGAATCCGCTTCGCCTTCATGGCCAAAGCGAGGTCGTCTGATAAATTGACAATTTGATTGACCTTTACTCCCGATGCCGGCTTAAACTCATAGCGCGTGATTACCGGACCCGGATGTGTTTCGATTGTACCATCGATCCGGACGTTGAAGGTTTCGAGAGTGTCCTGGAGCATGCGCGCGTTGAAGGCCAACTCTTCTTTGCTGACCGATGGCTCACCGCTGTCGTTTTTGCCCAGCAGATCCACTGACGGGTATTGATAGTCATAGGATTCGATCTGAATTCGCTTTAACGGCTTCTCCCCTTTGCTACGTTCTCTGGTTCGTCGATCCACAAATGTAACACTGCCGGGTGACTCCTCTGAACCATCGGAAGCCGCCTCATGCTCTCGCGATTTGATTTCACCGGAATCGGCATCAGCAGCCGGTAGTTGGTCGGAGCCGATCGAGCCGTCCTGCTGGCGCGAGAGAAGCTGCCCCATCCAACCGCCGCGAGAAAAGATTCCGCGGATCCCGCGTCCAACTGTTCGAATCAACCTCAAGATAACCTCGAAGTCGGGCAATTGAAGCCTTGCGGCCAGCAGAGGCGTTAGCGAGGTATACAGAACCAGCATGGTCAGCCCCAGGCCGGACAGAAATATATATGAGCCGATATCACCGAGCAGACCGAGGCACAATTCGGTGAGCATTTCACCTACATACCCTCCACCTGCTCCGGTTTCAAGTTCCAAGTGGGGACGAGAGAGCAGATGAATGTTGTAGACCATTGTACTGAGTGTGGCCAGGGCAAAAGCCAGCGAGCCACCCGGTCCCACACGGGCAGCAACCTCCGACGAAAAGCATTTGAACGCTCCTACAAACAGAGCGAAAGGTACAAAAAAGGCCAGCCAGCCAATGAGCAAGTACAGTGAATATGCCAGATAGGCACCGAGCATCCCTGCCTTGCTATTATACTGCTGATCGAAGGGACTGGTGTCGGCGTTGACTTCGCCGGATATCCGGGCATCGTCGACAAAGCTGTGTGAAATAAGTGCCACCAGCACGAATGCGCCGACAAGCGCAAGGACAATGCCGAGCACCACACGCCTCTTTCGGACATGATCTTTCTTTTTCCTGCGGCGAGCCATTACCGGAACCTCGTGTTCAAGATACGATGTGATGGCATCAGCCAGCGACAAAAAAAGGCAGGGCAAGCGCCCTGCCTAATAGTAAACCTGGCGATGGCTACTTCCGAACCGCGTCTTTCAGGTGTTTCCCGGCACGGAATACCGGCACTTTGGTAGCCGGGATCTGAATGGTCGCTCCAGTTTGTGGGTTGCGTCCGGCCCGAGCCTTACGACTGGAAACATTGAACGTCCCAAAACCGGCAAAGCTCACCTTGCTGCCTTTGGTCAGCGTGGTAGTGATTCCTTCCATGAAGGCCTGCAGGGCATCGCCAGCCTGACGCTTTGATATGCCGGATTCGGCAGCCATCATGGCGATCATTTCTTCCTTCGTCATCCTCTTCCTCCGTGACGTTTGAGGGTTTATCAAGTCATCGTCTATTGCTCATAAACTCGTCAAAAAGGCTCACTGTCAATATAAAACTTGCCAAAAACCGCTAAGAACGGGGCTTTTTCAGGTTATCGCAGTTATCTATAGCGGTCGGTGAGGCCGCTCACGAAGGAATCGTAGTTGTTGTCCAGTTTGATTTCCGGTAGAGCCGTAACATTGAGGCGAAAGCCAAAGCCAGCATTTGACCCAGTCGGAATCCAGTGGATATTGCCTGTCCAGCAATGAATTGTGCGAGTAATATCAACTGAATTATTAACGGTGTTGCTGTTAGCAATGTCATATTGCTGGTTATATCGGATCGAAGTCGTGGGGGTTAGATTGAATGTGAGAGTGGCCCTGAGCGTGCTGGTCTTATTCCATGATTCTCTACGTCCGGATTCGGCATAGCTGTAGACAAGCGACAGATTCCACCCGCGCCCGCCTCTCACCGGCGCAACATCTGTAGCGGAGCCATCTGTCGAATCACCAGACGGAGTATAGGGAACAGCGGGGCTGTCAAAAATGGATGACTTCCCGGCCAGGGTCATCCGGGCGTTGACCCGAAAGGAGGTCAGCCAGGGAGACCAGAAGTTAAGGACATTCTCACCGGGCTGGTCCGGATCGTAAAAAGTGTGATTCACACTTCCGTCCAGATGAATTTTCGGCAGTACGTCAGAGCGAAAAGATGTCGCCAAATCCGAAAATGGGCTATCTTTGTCCTCGAAATTGTAGCTGAAGGAGGAGGTCACCGAAAACAAATCGAGGGTTTTCTCGCTCTCTCCATTCTTGATCTTAGCCTGAAATAGGTGGCTCAGCGAGGCTGAAAGTATCGAGCTTTTGCCCTTTCGGTTCCCACCGCCTGCAAAGCTCTGGATATCTTTATGTCGATCAAATTCGGGCGACCATGAGTAGTTTGCAGTCGGCGTGATGACATGGCGAATCCCGCTCAGCCCGAACAGGTTCGGCGAGAGCGTCCCATAGAGCTTGGTGGTGGCCGAGATACCGCCATTGTAGGAAAACGTGCGGTAGGTAGTAGAGGCATCAATGCCCGCATCGTCGGACTGGTCTGTCTGATAGATCTTATACCATGTCTCGCTGTAGCTGAAGCGCGGCGTAAAATTGAAGTACTTCAACAGCGTTATCCGTGGCAGCGTGATGGCCGGGTTATGGGTTATCTTTGAGTATTTCTTTCGGCTGCGCCAGGAGACAGTGTCGGTCAGGCCTGAAATCGTGTCGGTAATGGTCGAGTCTTGCGTCACTCTGCTCGAGAAGTTGGTTATGCCTGGGGAGTAACGAAAGGTTGTCGACTGGTACCATTTTGTTACTGTTGTCCCGTTCTCGTCAGTGCTGCTGCTTCCAAACGGCCAGATTGTGGGGAGCGAGACCGAGACCGGCAACTGGTCGGTGCGCGATTCTGTGTCGAGGTTTACATCGTGAATGAGTTTGCCGGAAATGGATGTCTTTCTGCCGAATTTCTTATTGAACGATACCTGGGACCGGATGTTGCGATTGAGTCGATCGTCCAGGTTTTGCGAAAAGTCCTGATAGTATGTTTTGTCCGACTGAAAGTGCCCCGAGGCTCTGACAGTAAACGATGGCGTTACGGTGTGGTTGTAGGCACCATTGAGAACCCAGCGATTGCGGTTTGATTCCACTGCCTGACTACTGTTGAAACTGGTCTCGCGTGTATAGCTGCCGCTCATGGAGCCGTCAAAGCGATATCGCGACTTAAAGCGAAGGGCCGAATTGAAAGACAGCGATCGGCGCACCTCGTAGTAGTCAAACGATGTTTGCAAATCCCAGTATTCTGACGCGGCCCAGTAGTAGCCGACGTTTTGCACGTAGCGATCACCCCGTTGAAACTTGCCAAACTGGAAGGGCAGAATCCCGGAGTGCCTGCCCTTCTTGAGCGGAAACACGTAGAAGGGCAGGGCCAGAATGGGCAGGCGTTCGATGTAGAACACTACCGGTTTGGCGATCAGTTTTTCGCCCTCGATCAATTTCATGTTGTTCGAGTGAAAGTGGAAATGTGGCTCCTCGTTGCTGCATGTGGTGTAACGTCCGTCATCGATGTAGAAAATGTCCTTTTGTTCCCGGTACAGCCGCTCTCCATAGTAGACGCCTTCCTGGTAGTCGGATTTCGTCTGGACGAGTCTTCCTTTTTCGCTGTCTATGGAATAGATCAGGTAGTCACCCAGAATGACATCGCTGCCGTCCTGGAGCCGTACCGGTATATCGTTCGGCTGCAACTTGGACGCGAATTCTCCCTTCGGAGCGGCGCTGTCTGATACCAGTTTTGCCGATAGCGCTTCAATGGTACGCTCCTGAGTATCGAAGAGGACCTGATGGGCTTTAAGCGAGGCTGCACCGGAGGTTACCTCGGCCGCATTGGTCAAAGTTATAACCGAATCGCGAAGTCGGTAGTCGATAAACTCGGACTTGTAATCGACAGTATCGACCTGGGATACGAAAGAGGTATCGGAGACTGACTTTTTTGTGGTCACATATATGCCGACCGCTCCGCCGTTTACCTTCACCGCCGACAGCTCGCTCCGATCGAACTGCAAATGCACGGTATCACCGGAGACAGTGTTCTCTTCAGTTTTGATGCCTCCCCTGGGGGACGGGTAGTACCATGAGTACGCTTGACCGTAGCAGAGTACGTTGTCGAAGTTGCCGTCGACAAAACTCAGAATTATTCTGCGACCCGACAGCTCGGACCGATCAAAATATGTCTCTGTCGAATCCGTCGGCACTTCAAACTCGGCGTGGGCAGAGTCGAGGACATCGATAGTTCGCAGCTCTTTGTCGACATAGAGGATTGAAATCAACTGCCCGCTGATGTTGGATTTCTTGCTGGTCGCTGTCGGTTGATCGAACAGGTCCAGAGTATTTGTACTCAAATGCATGATGGCGCATCCGGAATGGGTGGAGATGTCCCTGGAGGTTATCTTGACATCTCCCTGCGCCTCGGCGTAACGGACCTTAGCGTCATAATCGATCCTGTCCGCTATCACTTCGATCATATTGGCGCTGTCGGGATACCTCAGGAATAGTATTGGCCGCTCTTCCATGAAAAACGAACTATCGGTCCGCGAGTAGTCGGCGTGGTGTCCGACCGCATAGAGTGAATCGTTGTATGACCACAACTCGACGCGCTCGCCTCTTGCCACAGCGTCGCCAGTGACCATATCATAATCGACCGAATCGGCAGAGAGATAGTAGGCAGAATCATCGACGACGACAGTTCCTTTGAGATGTACGATCTCCCCCTTGCGCCATACGGCCGAATCGCAGTAAATGTGTCCGCTCGATGTTTCAAAATCTACGTTGCCCACTACGTAGAAGACCTGATGGCCATCGACCATCATGAACTCGAATTGTTCCGAGTGACGAAGTTTCAGGCTATCGACCGCGTTTGTCCCTGCCTGAACGTTTGCGGCGAACATCAATGCCGCAACAGCTGCGGCTGTGATTATGCGGGCCAGCGCGTTACGGATTGGTGACAATCTCGATTTCGTGGGCGGCAGACGTCTCGTCCGCCCCTCTGTCAGGATTCTTGCGTTCCACGAACGACTGATGTCAAGCAGCAGACCGGAGGTCTGCCAGCCACAAGAACCCGGTGGCGGGTACGAAGACGGACCCGCCCTACGGATTATGTCAAGGGGCAAACCAGAAGGTTTGCCAGCCACAAGAACCGCGTCGTCGGAACCACAGGGGTCCCGACCTGCAAGAATCCCACTTACGAACTTTATCAACAGGCTCTTAAACATTAGTGGCCATCTCGATCAGAGCGTCCCGATACTGGTTGAGTTTAGCAGAATCGGCCCCTCCCAATTGAGCCGCAGTTGCCGACCCACCGCCCTTTAATTCAAATCTGTCGGCCAAATCGCGGGCCAGATTGCCGGCGTGCAGTCCGGTTGTTTTGCTGGTGGCCAGAACCAGCCTTTCTTCTGCTGCCAGTAGTGCAATACCTCCGATTCTGGAGGCAACTTCCGAAGCCAGCTTGTGCAGCAGCTTGTCGAAACGACTGTCGACCTGTGCGGCTACGATTTGACGGGTTCCGCACACGAAAACCAGCGAGGCCAACTTATCCGCCTGCTCCGGTAACTGATCGGAGAGGGTTCTTGTCACTTCGGCTCGAAGTTGCTTGTGCTCGGCCGACAGCAATCTAATCTTATCTGGCAGGTCTGAAGCGTTGCAGGTGAACTGTCGGGAGAGTTGATCGGTGACTTTGAAACGAGTGCGGTAGTCGTCAGATGCCCGATCTCCACAGATGAACTTCACCAGAACATGTTTACGAATCTTCTCAACGCCGATGATTTTGAACAGGCCGACCTCGGCTGTACAGGAACAGTGGGTGCCACCGCAGGCCGAGTATTCGCGCTCTCCAATCTTGATAATGCGAAGGCTGCCGGAACGAGCCGGTTTACGTCGCAGTGGCAATTGTGCCGCCTTGTCGGCGTCGACTTGGAGAATCGTCACCGGCTGATTATCTCGGATGATTTCGTTAGAGGCTTCTTCAAGACAACGAAGTTGTTCATCGCTCAGAGTTGGAGCGTCCAGTTCTACTGCGGCGTACTCCTCGCCTAGATGAACAGACAATGTTGCAAAATCGTACAGGTCAACCGCTGCCCTGCTGAATATATGCTGTGCAGTGTGTTTCTGACGGTTTCGGCGCCGCCGCAAGGGGTCTACTTCGCCCTCTATCAGATCACCTGCTTTTCCAACCGGGCTATCGCTGATATGCACAACATCGCCGTTGTCGGATTCAATCACGTCTATGACAGCGACATCATTCAGTTTTCCGGCATCGTGCAGTTGCCCGCCAGATGTGGGATAGAACGCCGAACGGTCCAGACGGGTATGCCACCGATCCTGGCATTGATTGGAAGCCGTAATAGTCGCGTCGAAGGTTAGCAGGTAACAGTCCGTATAATACAGTCGCTTCGTCAACGATTCTCCCTCAGCAGCAGCCGTCGATTGACTGCAGTTTCTAACTCACTTGCTTGTACACAATCGGATCGGGGCAGGATTGAAAAGGCTTGTGAAATGGTTGCTCTCTATCCTCACCCGGCAACCCTGTTTACCAGTCGCCCGATCCCGTCGATGCGTACCTCGACAGTATCACCCGGCTTCATTGGTGCAATGCCGGCAGGAGTGCCAGTGATCAGCAGATCGCCCGGATTGAGCGTCATAATGGATGAAACGAAGCTTATCAGATAGGGCACTGAGAAGATCATCTGACTGGTTCGCCCGGACTGCCTGATTTCGTCATTATGAATCCCCTCGATGAGCGTATCCTGCCAAGCTAGCTCCCGGACAATCCAGGGGCCAACCGGACAGAAAGTATCGAATCCTTTGGCCCGAGACCACTGACCGTCCGACTTTTGCAGGTCGCGAGCGGTCACGTCGTTGGCGCAGGTAAACCCAAAAATGTACTCAGTCGCGGAATCAATAGTAACCTTGCGGGCAGTCCGCCCAATAACAACACCTAACTCTGCCTCGTAGTCGACTCGGCTTGACGCCGGCGGATAGAATATGTCATCACCCGGACCGATGATAGAAGATGGTGGCTTTAGGAAAATCAGGGGCTGGTCGGGAGGTTTGTCGGCCGATTGGGAGGCATCGACATGGGCGCGGTAATTGAGTCCGACACAGACAATTTTGGATGGCTCCACCGGAGCCTGCAGCCTCACTCTCCCGACAGGGAATTTGTCGGATGTGCGCTCGCTGGCCTCCCAGGGAGGTCCGCTCAGCTGTGTAACAGTGTCTTCCTCCAAGAGGCCGTATGATGGCCTAGTGTCGGCGCTGCTCATAAAGCGGATAAACCTGAAACCATCTTCAGCCATACAGTTTCCTTACTGGCGATAATTCCGCCGGTGCGCTCGTCATTGGAAGGCAATTAAACCGGCTATGAAGTTGGAATCAACGAAAATGTCCGGCAGGTTTGGCAGTGGGCCGGTTATGTGGGTTGTGCAATCCGCTTATACTTGTTTCAGCTTCCATTTGCCTCGGCTGAACCAATAACTAAGCAGAATCGCTTTCAGAATCGAAGTCATTGTGAGTGTCCACCAGACACCGTTGATCCCCCATCCAAGATCGAAAGCAAGATAATACGCCATAGGAACTCTGATGGCCGAGCCCGGCAGCATGATAGCCAGCGGTGGAATAGTGTCGCCAGCTCCTGAAAAGGCGCCCTCGAGCACGATCTCTATTGCCATCGCTGTCTGCGAGAGTCCCAGAATGATAAGGTAGTCGACCGCAATTGCCTTCACCTCCGGATTGTCGGTGAAGACAGTTGCTATGAGATCGGGAATGGTAAGAAAAACCACTGATGTCAGGGCTGTTAGTCCCAGAGCGATGCCGGTGGCCCCCCAGGCGCAACGAGAAGCCCGTTCGGGTTGCTTGGCGCCGAGGTTTTGGCCGACCATAGTCGACGCTGCCACAGAGATGCCGTAGCAGGTGAGATACGAAAATGACTCCATCCTGTTTCCGATTCCCATAGCAGCGGCAGCATTTTCGCCAAACTGGTGTACGATCTTAATCAGGAACCAATAGACAAAGACAAACTGCTGGCCAGCCATCGGTATTCCAATGCGAGCAATCTTCCGTACTGCGGACATATGCGGCACAAGTCGATGCAGTTGTTCTACCGAAAAGCCGAGCTTGCCACGTGAGACGAGGGCTATCGTTGTAGCGGCCCCTGCAGCTATTGCAATCGCTGTGGCCAGACTGGCCCCGGGTACGCCGAAAGCCGGAAGTGGTCCCAGACCGAAGATGAACAATGGGTCCAGCAGCATGTTTATCACCACAACCATGACACCGATTTTGGTGGGCGTACGGGTATCGCCGGAGGCCCGAAAGATTGCATACCCGGTTTCTGCAACGAAAAAGAACACTGTTGACATGAAGAAGATGCGCAGGTACGGGACGGCCAGATCTGATGTTGATGGGGATGCGTCCATGAAATTGATTATTGCTGGCGTCAAAAGAAACCCGACAATGGAAAAGCTTAACCCCAGAGCGAGAGCCATACCCAGCCCCTGACGGATATAGTAAATGGCTCGGTCGAATTGGCGAGCGCCCACGTATCGCGACACCAGAGCGGTGATTCCTACGCTGACGATCGATATCGATGCAAACATGGTCCAAATGACGACCATTGATGAGGTCACGGCGTCCTGCGCGACAGGTCCGAGTTTACCGACCCAGAAGTAGTCGGTACTCGACAGCGCAAACTCCATTAGCATGCCCAGAGTTACCGGAACGGCCAGAGAGGCGACAGTCTTCAGGATAGGTCCGCTAGTTACGCGGTCGACATTCTTGTGTGCGGATTCAGACAGTGTCAGCTCTTCTTCACTTCAGTGTACGGCGTCAGTACGGAACGACGATTCGGTGTAAGGTATTCGAGTTCTGGTTGCGCGCAAGAGGTTTTGGGTGGAGGGGCGGCAGAGGGGACGTCGGGCGGACCAAGAGAGGTCGCCCACGAAAATGGGGCACCGGGCTGAACGGGTCGAATGTGATGGGCGAGTCAGGACTGCAATAAGGATAGATAGCTTTGGCCATCTAGTGGCCGGTCGGTACCGCGCCGCAGTAATTCCTGCCAGTCGTAGCGCGCGCCGAAGCGGAAGTAGTTCTGTTCCAGAAATGACTTGAGCCTGGTACTCTTGAAGTCGTCCCCATAAGATTGCACGAGATAATCGATTGTCTGAGCGGCGATCAGATCGCCCAGCAGATTGTTCAGGGCCGACAAGGGCGGGCCTGACACCGTCATCTCTGCTACCCAGGGATGTAAATCATCCTGAGGAGTAAGATCGGTAATTCTGCGGAAGATATCCCAGTAGACCTGGCCCAGGTCACGCTGCGGATTGGAGTAGGCGTCAAGCTGAAATGTGACTGAAGCCAGCTTATACCGCAGCGCTGTCATCAAGGCCTCATTTCTGGCCTCAAGGTACCGCTTTGCCATTGGTGGTGGAACATGCGCGAACTCGGTCAACCAGTCCGGCAGGTCCGTTAGTCGCACCAGAATTGCTTTCATGCCCCCAAGCCAGGCATCGTCGATTGCGTTTGCATAAAGGGGGTTGTCCTGACGAACGCCTATTATGGTGAGCGCGACGCCAAGACCTCCGATAAGCTTACGGAATGAATCTACGCCGTCTTTCAGGCGGCAGACAATGCGCACATCCTCCCCAGCTACTATTGGGAACACTTCGACAGTCGCCCTGCCTTCTGCGGGGTCCAGGAACTGAACATACAAAGGCAGCTTGTCAACATCGAATCCGATCGCGTCGAGCGTTTTCCGGGCAATTGTCCATTGAGAATCGACAGGGAAGAAAGAATCGACATGCAAATCGGCATCTGCTTCAATTGCCCACATATCCCACGGATACAGATCCCTGCGGCCAAGATCGAGGCGCCGTCGTTCGAGCAGTTCAGTGTATGCCTGTGAACTCTGAGCATTGAGGTTTTCCAAAAGTCGACGGGAGTCCTGCAAGTTCATACTCCGGGATGCAAACGCTACCGACAGATAGCTGCCATATCCGGCCTGTCGGGCGGCTTGATGTCGCAACCTCAGGAGCCTCTGCAATGCGTCGGCCAACTGTGGAGATTCTCCCGCCCACATCCTGTATGCACGTTCTCGCTCGATCGCCGACCTCTTTTGTGTCAGGTATGGTCCTTGACCCGGCCGGATACCGCCATTGGTGACTGTCATGAGTGAGTCTCTCAATCGGGATACCATCGATCCGTGCTCAACGCGCGAGAGTAAAACGTCGGGGAAGATCAGGTTGTAACGCCGGAGTTGTACTTTGTCGCCAATTAGTTGCCGGCCAGTATTCAGCGCGTCGAAATAGGTCGTATTTGATAGTGTATACTGTCGCAGGCCATAGAAGTAACCCAGAGAGTCGGACGAACCATAGACAGCGTCGCTCCAGCGCTCCTCGTTCAGACGATACTCGAGCCAGGCAAGGCGTGATTCGAGCGTATCGAGTGTGGCTACTACCTGACCGGTAGTAATCTTTTGCTTGTGACAACCGGCGGCGGCGAGCAGCGCGATAGACAGGGCCAACGTCAGCAATGTCAATTTCAATGCTTTATTCATCATCCTCTACATCTACATCGGCAAAATATGACAAAGCCATAGCATAACCGTAGTAGCCAAACCCGACAATGTGACCAGTGCACACAGGCGCTATTACTGAGTGCCGGCGAAACTTCTCTCGAGCGTAAACATTGGAAAGATGAACTTCAACGGCGTCAATGTCAATTGCAGCAATGGCATCGCGCAGCGAGTAGCTGTAATGCGTTAGGGCACCCGGGTTTATGATCAGGCCATCGGCTTCGGGTCCTTCCCGATGCAGAAAGTCGATCAACTCGCCCTCGGAATTGGATTGAAAGGAGCTTAGCCGAAGTTTCAACTGCTCGGCCAGCTTACCAAGTCTTTCGTTCAGAGTTTCGAGAGTCTCGGCGCCGTAGATTTCAACTTCGCGGCTTCCCAGCAGGTTTAGATTTGGGCCGTTTACAACCAGAATGTGATGCATTATTCCCTCAGCAATCTTGATAAGTCGAAAGCGTTTCGGCAAGCGCTTTCCGGACCTGATTCATGCTAATACTATCGACAATCAGCGGTTTTCCGGGAGCATCGAGCAAGATAAAAGTGTTGCCGCTGCTTGAGCGCTTTTTATCTAGCTTGATCGCATTCATGATCTTTTCCTGCCCGATCTTACGTTTGGGTAGCAAGGTCATGCACTGCTCGGCTAGTCTGCGGTATTCGGCCAGACGACGTGTACGAGCAGGATTCAATCGAGAGCTCAACACAATTGCAGTGTGCAATCCAAGGATGACTGATTCGCCGTGCAGGAGCCGACCGTATCCGGTAGCATGTTCAATCCCGTGACCGATGGTGTGTCCGAGATTGAGGAGCATTCGGAGTCTTCCTTCACGCTCGTCGCGAGTAACTATGCTGGCCTTGTAGCGTGCTGACAAACCTACCAGGCGGACCAGACCGGGTAAATGATACATATCGTTGAATGACAGGTAGCGTTGGAGCTGTTCCATCGCAGGTGATCCAACAAGCCCCGCATACTTTAGCACCTCCCCCAAACCAGAGACCAGTTGGCGGGCAGGCAAAGTCTGCAACCAATGACAGTCGCACAAAACGAATGAAGGCTGCCAGAAGGCGCCAACGAGGTTCTTTCCCGTGCGGTGGTTGATGCCCGTTTTCCCGCCGATAGCGGCATCGACCATTCCGAGGAGAGTTGTCGGGACGACTGCCCATTGGATGCCTCGCAGGATAGTTGCGGCGGCGAAGCCGCTCAGGTCGGACAGAACCCCACCACCACAAGCCAGAATGAAATCGGATCGAGCGATCCTGTGATCGAGCAAGAATTGATATATTTTCTGGAGCGTGGCGGGTGATTTGGATCGTTCCTCGCCGGGAATCACCAGTTCGAATATACTTGTAACGGTCGGCTTCAGAATTGATTGCACGTGGTCACCATGCAATGCGTAGAATCCGGCATCATAGCAGACGAATAGTCGGTTAGAGCGCAGGGCGCGTTTTACGAGCTGTCCCAGCCGCGCCTCGATAGCTGATCCGACCACTATCGGATAGCTCCGTGAACCCAGTTTAACGCGAATTGTTGGCACAGTAGTTCCTTACCTGAGTTTCAATGCGACGGGCTGCTTGAGCGGGGGTCAGACTGGTGGTGGAGCATATGATGTCGGCTCGCTCATAATTGCTGCGCCGCTTGCGCATCAGTTCTGCCATTCGTTGACGGCGCGATCCGGGGTTTGACAGTGCGGAGCGAGAGGGAACACTCAGCAGCGGTCGATCCGTTGCTGTTTTGAGCCGCCTGAAGAGCTCTGGCAGAGCACAGCGTAAATAGACGACGATTCCTGTCGCGCTTGTCAGCTTACGAACGCTGGCATGCTGCAAGGCCCCTCCTCCCAGCACAACTACGGCTGGAGATTTGATGCTACTTATCAGTTCAGCGATTGTTTTTTTCTCGCACTTTCGAAAGTAACGCTCGCCGTGTTGGTCAAAGATACCAACAATTGGCATTCCTACGCGCTTTTCTACAAGCTGGTCTATATCGTACAGATCGGCGTGCAATCGCCGGGCCAGCAGAGGTCCGACAGTGGACTTGCCGCTTCCGGAGAATCCGACAAGATAGACAAGTGGCCAGTCGTTTGGCATTTGACTAACGGACATGGCAGGACCTCAGCCGCTTCCGTTTCCGAACACTTGTAGATATATAGGATCGAAATCGACCTTCCTTCCCGTCCAGAGCGTAAACGATCTGATGGCCTGCCCAACCAGCATGGATGATCCGTCGATTGCCCGAACACCAGCGTTTTGCGCCGAGCGGATAGCTCGATTGTTGGTGTTATAGTTTAGATCGTAGTATACCTTTGTTTGTTTCCAGTTGAAACTCTCCGGCAGCGGAGACTCATCGGGACGGTTCCATCCACCGAGGGGAGTACAGTTGACAGTGATAGCGTATGACCGATCAGGTTGCTGCTGCAGACTGTCTATTGAATTGGTCTGGAGGTCAATACGGCTGACCTGCCCGACAAGTGACTCTTTGAATTCGTTCAGGCGGCTTGCTGATCGCCCCACCACCCGGAATCGGGAGATTTCAAAATCTGTGTATAACGTGTAGACGACAGCCTTGGCGCCACCGCCGCAGCCGATGATAAGCGCGTCGCCATGTTTGAGCAGTTCGGCATATTCGTGCAATGGAACCGCGAACCCGTAGCAGTCTGTGTTGAATCCATGCAGGCCATCGGGTGTGATGGCAATCGAGTTGACGGCCTCAAGCGCGGATGCAATAGTATCGACGGCATTCAGATGCGGGATGACTAGCCGCTTGTATGGAATGGTGACAGACAGGCCCTGGTAGCCGTCATCGACCAACTGCTTTAATTGCTGCGGAAACTGTGGACCGTCGAGGTTGAGGTTTTCGAAACTGCCTTCGCAGCCGGTCAATTTGAAGATCGTCTGAAAGATATCGGGTGATTTGGAATAGGAAATGTTCTTACCGATAAGGCCAAATCTGAAGCTGCTACTCATTGCGCTATCCGCCTGAGCAAGTTGAAAAACCCCGGACAGGACACGGCGATACAGGAATCGTCGTCGAGTGTTGACGGTCCGGCAGCAAACAGTGAAGCAATCGTGCATGCCATCGCAATGCGGTGGTCGCCATAGGAAATGAAGTCGGCACCCGCCGGTTCCGGATTACCTTCTATAGCCAGGCCATCATCGAGCCGCCCGCACTTCACACCCATCCGTTCCAGGTTGTCGGCAATTGCTTCCAGGCGGTTTGATTCTTTCACTTTTAGTTCGGAAGCGTCGCGAATAACCGTTGTTCCGTTGGCGAAGGCGGCGATGATGGAGATTATAGGGATTTCGTCTATCAGGCCGACGGTTTTTTCGCCGGCTATCTTTCTGGATCGATCACCTCGGCCTGAGACTGTAACGTCTCCCCTTGGCTCATCGCTGACAGTGTGCCGACCGCTAATCTCAACCTTGCATCCAATCAGTTTAAGATATTCGAGGAAGGCGGTGCGGGTCGGGTTCAGACCAACCTGTTCAACAGTCACCGGCTTTCCAGAGATGGCTGCAGTCGCAAAGAAGAAAGCGGCTGTGGACATATCACCCGGGATGTCGATTTCCCCACCTTCTATTGCAGCCTGTGGGGAGACGGTGATTTCCACCTTGAATGATTCGGGCATCTCGAGCTTCTTCTTGCGGGGATCGTTGGGATCGGTGACAAACTGCGGCTTTATTTCCCGTACCGAGAGGCCAGAGCCAATAGCGGCAATCATTCGTTCAGTGTGATCGCGGGTTACAGTCTCTTCGCGAAGGGATACCGAACAGGAGGATGCCAGCCCGGCCAGAAGTATGGCCGACTTGACCTGCGCCGATGCCACCGGCAAAGTGTACTCAAAGGGCAGCAATTTGGTGCCTCGAACACGTATAGGCAGATGAGCATCATCAGCAAACAACTGGGCGCCCATCTCGGTTAGAGGATCAATGATTCGCTTCATCGGTCGGTTGCTCAGCGACTCATCTCCCACTAGGGTCAATTCCATGTTCGATCCGGCCGCAATACCTGCCAGTAGTCGGGCTGTGGTACCGGAGTTCTGGCAATCGACGACGCAGTCGGGGTCTATGACCTGGTGACCGGGAGGGGTCAGGAGGATCGAATTATCATCCTGTTTGACAGCCACGCCGAGTGTCTGGGCCGCCTTCAGCGAGGCCAGGCAATCCTGACCATCGGGATAGTTCGAGACGCGGATTTCTCCCTTTGACAGGATGGACAAGAGGGCGGCGCGATGTGCTATTGACTTGTCTCCGGGTACACGGACGGAGCCGCCCACTCTCCTGATCGGCGAGAGTGCTGTGGTCACGGACAAGTCCTGTTAACAGCAGGAGCGAGCGAGCGAATCTCCTGCATTAGTTGTGCAAACATATCTGGAGTGATCGACTGGGGTCCATCGGAGAGCGCGTTGGCGGGGTCGTTGTGCACTTCGACAATCAAACCATCGGCACCAACAGCAATGGAAGCGCGTGACAACGGGATTACTTTGTCGCGGCGACCTGTTCCATGCGACGGATCGGAGATAATGGGTAGATGGCTCATGCGCTTGACGTACGGTATGGCCGACAGATCGAGGGTGTTGCGAGTGTGGTCGGCAAAAGTCCGCACGCCTCGTTCACACAAAATAACGCGGCGGTTTCCCTCGGCCATAATGTACTCGGCTGCCATGAGGAGCTCTTCAAGAGTCGCCGACATTCCCCTCTTGAGCAGGATCGCCCTGTCGGTTTTTCCGGCCTTTCGCAGCAGTGAATAGTTTTGCATGTTGCGAGCGCCGATCTGGATGATGTCGGTGTACTCGGCAACAAGATCGATAGTTTCGGTGTCAATGGCTTCGGTGACAATCCGCAACCCGAATCGTTCACGCACTTGCGCAAGGATTTTGAGGCCTTCCTCGTGCAACCCCTGAAATGCGTAGGGAGAGGTGCGCGGCTTGTAGGCACCGCCGCGAAACACTTTGGCTCCGTGCTTTGCTACCTGTTCAGCGATGGTCATACATTGTTCAAGGCTCTCGACCGAGCAGGGTCCGGCTGTAACAACAAACTCATCGCCGCCAAACTTGACGCCATCGACATCGATAATACTGTTCTCGGCGGTGAACTCCCTACTGACCAGCTTGTATGGTTTGGTGACGTGTATGATCTCACGAACGCCGGGCTGGGCGAGAATGCGATCGGCATCCACCTGTGCCTTGTTGCCGGTAACTCCGATGGCTGTACGCTGCGCTCCCGGCATGGGGTGAGCGGTAAGTCCCATTTGTTTGATCTCGGCACAGACCTTAGTCACCATTTTTTCAGTGGCCCTGGTCTCCATCACTATAAGCATCGATAACTCCTGGCTGCAGCCGCGAAAATGTCGCTGAGTGACTGCTCATTTTCTATCAGTTTTGTAACATGGCGCAGGTTGCGCTCAAAGAGCCGCAATGACTGTACGATTTCCTGTCGATTCTCCGCAACGATTTCCGACCAGACCTCCCATGGTGATCCGGCCAGTCTCAACATTGATTTCAGTCCCGGTCCTGCGAGAGGTATCAGATTCGCGTTGACCTGTGCTCCGAGAAGAGTGGACACCAGTTGCGGCAAGTGGGAAATCTCGGCCATTATCTCGTCGTGCTGCGCGGCGTCAACCTCAAAAGGGGTTGCCTTCAGAGACCGAACGAGCCAGTCAAGTCTGGCCTTATTTACGTTGTTTAGCGTGACTTGATCGTCGAAGCACCAGGCATGTTCTGCAAAGAGCCCTTTTGCGGCACTGGCGAATCCCTTTTTTTCTCGTCCGGCCATCGGGTGCGAGGGCAGAAATTGTGTGCTCCCGTGCAAGTTAAGCATGTTTGCCACTCGTACAATCGGCTGTTTGACAGCTCCCGTATCCAGAATCAGGGCGTTGTCGACAGTTTTCATTCGAGCGAGTCGCCTCAGGAGCATCTCGTTGGCTCGGTGGCTGGCCGAGAGAATAATGATGTCCCGCCCTGCAACTGTTGCGGCAAATGTACGCTCGCTCTTGATGCGGAATCGCTTATCGTGTTTGAGACGTGCAAGAACGGAGGGTTTATCCCAGGCGTAGATGGCGGTGCTGCGGCGAGAACGTTGCAGGTCCAAAGCCATACTGCCACCAATCAGTCCAAAACCGCAGATTGCAATTGTTGTTCGCTTATTCCCCGGCATGTTACATTTCCTGCGGCGCCTCGATGGCGAGCAGACGCAGTCCTTCTCGTAGTACGATTTGCACAGATTTCACAAGCGCAATGCGGGCGGCAGTAAGTTTAGCATCTTCGGAAATGATGCGGTCAATGCGACCGTTATCGTCTTTACGTTGGTACAGCTTGTTGAACCCGGAGGCTAAACGCAGGAGATATGTCGTAATGAGGTTGGGGTCGTATAACCTGCCGGCGTCGACAACGGCAGCAGAGAAATCGGCCAGGTGCTCAATCAGCCTCTTCTCCTCGGAGCCATCAAGCAAGTCGGCATCTATTTCGGAAGAGATTTCACGGCCATAATTGCGCAAGAGTGAGCAGAGGCGAGCATGAGTGTACTGCAAATATGGGCCGGTTTCGCCCTCGAAACTGAGAACTTGCTCCCAGACGAAATTGACATCTTTTTGGCGCCGGACCGACATTTGTGAAAACAGTACGGCACCAACTCCAATCATCTCGGCCGTCCGATCGATCTCTTTGAGATCCGGATTCTTATCGACAATGATTGTGCGGGCAAGATCGGTCGCCTTATTGAGGACGTCTTCAAGAAAAATGATTGTTCCCGCACGGGTTGACATCCCCTTGTCGCCAAACTTGACCCAGCCAAAATCGACGTGCCTGACTCGGCCGGTCATGCGTTTGTCCGGAGGGAGTTGTTCCGCTTCCTCGAGTAGCTGCATGGCTTTGAAGGCCTGTGCAAAATGATCTGATTGCGAGACCGCGACGACGTACAGGGATTCATGGAAGCGATATTCTTCCCACCGGTGAACAAGACCGGCCAGATCGCGAGTTGCGTAGAGGGTGGCTCCATCCGCCTTTCGTAGCAGGCAGGGGGGCAGGCGATCGTCGTGCAATTCGACAATGAGGGCGCCATCCGATATCGAGGTCAGCCCGGCCGATCTGAATCGCTCAATTACTGACTCCATCTTGTCGTTGAGGGTCGATTCACCGGTTATGACATCGAAATCGATCCCAAGTCGCTGATATATTGCTTCAAATTCGCGTAGGGACAAGTCCCTGAATCGGCTCCACAGATCGACCGCTTCCTGATCGCCATCTTCGAGCAATTTGAATTGTCGGCGTGCTTCGTCATCGAGCGAGGTGTCTGACTTGGCTTCCTCGTGAAACCGCACGTAGAGGCGGTAGAGTTGTTCAACCGGGTTTTGGTCGAGATCAACGCCCTCGCCCCATTTTTTGTAGGCCACAATCATCTTGCCAAACTGCGTTCCCCAGTCGCCGATGAAGTTGATTCCCACAACGTCGTATCCGAGTTTCTTGAAGATACGACGTAACGAGTTACCAAGAATGGTAGTTCGCAGATGTGCGATACCAAACGGCTTGGCAATGTTCACGGAGGAGTATTCTACCAGCACTTTCCTGCCCTGGCCTACATTGGAGTCTGCGTAGGCGGATTCTGATGAAAGGATTTGACTGAGTGTTTCACTGGCTAGCGTCCTGGAATCAATGGTGGCATTCAGGAATCCGCTGGCCGAACTGACGGTTACCAATGGTCCGCCGTTTCGATCAGACTTCAAAAGCTTGCTGCAGTGCTCCGCGACTCTGGCCGCGATGCTGGGAGGCTTGTCTCCAAGCAGTTTTCCAAAACGAAATACGGGGAAGGCAAATCGTGCCAGAGCCGGATCTTTGGGTTTGTCCAGATGCTCGTAGACGTACTCCCGGTCAAATACCTGATTATCGCCGGTTGTCTTATACGCATCCGAAAAAAGGTCGCGAAATGCCTGCGACACAACAGATGCAAACTGGAGTTTGTATTTGTCTTTTTCCATCATTATTGTCTCCGAACAGATCAGGTTGACTAAGTTGGTCTGAGTCGCTCAGAGGCCCGTCTGTTCCGAATTGATTAATGTATTATGAATGGAAGACGGGATCAACTCATAAAGTGCGGTCGACGGCAGTCGCGATTATTCTGAGCTCGGCGACCAGCTTTTCGTACTGCTCCATATACAAAGTCTGGGCGCCGTCGGAAAGGGCAGAATCCGGATCGTAGTGGGACTCGATGATAAGCCCATCGGCCCCTGCTGCTATGGCAGCCCGTGCCATTGGTGCGACTTTGTCGCGTATGCCGGTTCCATGGGAAGGGTCGGCTATAACAGGCAGGTGGGATAGTTTTTTCAGGATCGGAATGGCTGAGATGTCGAGGGTGTTACGGGTGTAATTTTCAAATGTCCGTATACCCCGCTCGCATAAGACGACCTGATGATTTCCCCCGGCCATGATGTATTCTGCAGCCATCAAGAGTTCTTTGATAGTTGCGGACATACCCCGTTTGAGTAAGATTGGCTTTTGTACCTTTCCCAACTCCTTGAGCAGTGCGAAGTTTTGCATATTGCGGGCACCGACCTGAATCATGTCTACATACTTGAGGACAGGGATAATGTCCACGCGGTCCATGACTTCGGACACAACGGCCATACCGTTTTCGTCAGCCGCCTCTCTCAAGTATTTGAGGCCTTCCTCGCCAAGCCCCTGAAAGGAATAGGGGGACGAACGGGGCTTGTAGGCGCCTCCCCGGAGCAGGAGGGTACCGGTTTCGCGTACCAGACGAGCTATCTTCCTAATCTGCGTGCGGGATTCAACAGCGCAAGGACCGGAAATCAAACAGAGTTTCTTGCCGCCAAATGTCGCCTCACCAACTTTGATTTTAGAGTCTTCCCGCCGGAATGTTCGGCCAACAAGTTTATATGGCTCGGTGATACGAATGACCTCGTGCACGCCTTTGTGCACTTCGAAGTCGCGCGGATCGATCAGATGGGTGTCGCCGACGACGCCGAGAACAACCTGCATACGGCCGGATGATCTATGGATATCAAACCCCCGGTCGACCAGATGCTCAATGATAGCCTGTACCTGGTTCTCGGTCGCCTGCTCGTCCATGACAATTATCATGCTCTATTCCTCAAGATTTCTTCGGGGCTTTGTCGTACACCTCGGTGCGTTCCAATCGCCGCGACTCGTCGATGATACGTTCAAACAGACGGACAATCGCTTCGGGGGCCAGCGGTCCGGGGTTTTTCTCCGTGATCCGGACAAAAATATCACGCTCGCGCTTTGGGTCATACAGTTTCCGACCCTCCGAAACTTTGGCACGAGCCATTTCAAGCACCAGTTCAGCACGCTGGTTGAAAAGATAGAGCAATCGGGTGTCGACTTCGTCGATACGCCCCCGAATGTTCTTCATCTTTTTGGTGCTCATCAGATTGCCTCTCGCACACTCGACAGAAAGCGGTACACTTGCGACACTGCTGATTTATTGGTACGAGCGGACCGAATAATGCGAATCAGTGCCGACCCTATGACTACTCCGTCGCTGTGGCGAGCCAGGCGGCGAGCATCCGACGCTGACGACACACCAAAACCGGCCACAAACGGTTTGCTCAGAGATGACCGAAGCTGTCTCAGGTACTGAATAGTCTCGTTCGAGAACTTCCTTCCGGCTCCGGTTACACCCGTCACTGTGACAGCATAGACAAAATCTGAACTGGCCTGGTCGATGGCCATAATTCGGTCATGAGAGGAAGTCGGCGCTACAAGAAAAACGGTGGAGATATCCGCCATGCGAGCCAAGTGAGTGAATGTCAGAGCTTCATCGCATGGAAGGTCAGGTATAATCAATCCGTCCACTCCGCAGTCATAAGCACTCTGAATGAACGACTCAACGCCCATCGACAGAAGTGGGTTATAGTAGCCCATCAGAATAAGTGGAATGTCGGTGCTTTGCCGCAACGACGGAACAGTTTCGCGCAGTATGGAGCGGAGCCGGACACCGTTGCCGAGGGCCACTTGTGAAGAATGCTGTATCTCGGGGCCGTCGGCGAGCGGATCGGAAAAGGGCATGCCAAGCTCGACAAAGTCCGAGCCCGCATCGACCGCAGCTTTCACCAGATCAAGTGAAGCAGCAACTGTCGGATACCCGACGGTAAGAAACGGCACCAGTAGTTTATGCCCTGTAGCCTGAAGAGAGAGTGTTTGACCGATTCGGTTCATGCCGGCTTTTTGTCCCAGTCAGAGATAATCTTCATGTCCTTGTCTCCCCGTCCTGAAAGGCAGACGACCACATTTTTTGTACGGGCGAACCGTTTTCGCTGAGTGATCAGGTAGGCCAGGGCGTGCGACGATTCCAGGGCGGGTACGATCCCCTCGAGGCGGGAAACTAGCTTGAATGCTGAGACGGCTTGCTTGTCGGTGGCGCTGACATACTCGACACGCCCGGTATCTTTCAGTTGCGAGTGTTGCGGTCCTATTCCCGGATAATCAAGGCCTGCTGAAATGGAATGCGGCAATACAATCTGACCGTCGGCGTCGTAAATCAAGTAACTGTAGGAGCCGTGCAGCACTCCGGGCTTGCCGCGCGCCAGAGTGGCGGCATGGTGTGGGCTGTTCAGCCCCAACCCGGCAGCCTCGACGCCAATCAGCTTCACGTCCTTGTCGCCTATAAACGGATGAAATATGCCGATAGCGTTTGAGCCTCCGCCTACACAGGCGATGATGGCGTCCGGGGAGCGACCGAGCTTCTGTTTGGATTGTCGGCGGGTTTCTCTTCCGATAATCGATTGAAAATCGCGAACGATCATTGGGTAGGGATGGGGACCGACCACCGATCCGATGATATAGAATGTCGTGCGTACGTTTGTCACCCAGTCGCGCAAGGCTTCGGAAGTTGCATCTTTAAGCGTTTGTGAACCGGATGTGACCGGGAGGATTTCGGCCCCAAGTAGTTTCATTTTTTCAACATTGGGGGCTTGTCGTTCTATATCCTCAGCTCCCATATAGATGATACATGGCAGGCCAAATCGAGCGCAAACAGTGGCAGTGGCCAGGCCGTGCTGCCCCGCGCCGGTTTCGGCTATGATACGCTTTTTGCCCATCTTTCGGGCCAATAGAATCTGGCCGACAGTATTGTTGATCTTGTGCGCGCCGGTATGGTTGAGGTCCTCTCTTTTGAAGAAGATACGGGGGCCGCCGAGTTTTTCGGTGAGACGTTCGGCAAAATAGAGCGGTGTCGGTCGGCCAACGTAGTCGCGGAGGAACTGGCCGAATTCCTGTCGGAATGTGCGATCACGTTTTATACGACGGTAGCACTCGTCCAACTCGGACAGGGCGTGCATAACAGTTTCAGGGACGTATCGTCCGCCATAATCTCCGAATCGTCCCCGCCGATCCGGCCATGTTTTATGTTTAGCTGGCATCCTGAATCTTCCTGTACCGCTCAAACAACGCCTTCAGTTTTGACGGGGACTTTATCCCCGGAGAACTCTCCACCCCTGAATTGATATCGACCATTGCCGGAGCGAACCGTTTCACTCCCTCGCTGAGATTGTCGGCAGTAAGCCCTCCTGACAACACAAGGTTGGGAATCGTCTTTTTTGGGGCGAGTGACCAGTCGAACGTTTGGCCGGTGCCGCCTCGTTGTGTGGCTGAGATATTATCGAGCAGGACCATGTCCGCCCGACTCCTGCGCAAAGGCAAATCGTCCCCGATCTTGTGCATTTGGAAGGCCTTGATGACCTTGAGTCGGCGACGTTGAAGCGTTCGGATGACAACGGCCGACTCGCTGCCGTGCAGTTGTATGTAGTCGAGTCCAAACCTATCTGCCGCTGCGATCATTCGGTCAGGCTCTTCGTCGACAAAAACTCCGACTCGCGCCAGCAATGGCGACAGGTCGCGGACGATCTCGCTCGCCCGAGAAAAGGTAACACGACGCGGGGACTTGGGAGCAAATATAAGACCGATCATATCCGCACCGAGTCGTTCTGCCAACCGAGCATCCCGGGGCCGGGTTATCCCGCAGATTTTGATGCGTAAAACACTCATGCGCCACGCAGTTCCTTAAGTAGAGCCACCGGATCGGCGGAGCGCACTAACGCCTCGCCGATTAGAAAGCAGTTGAATCCGGCCCGCTGTAGCCGTTCGATATCTGACCTTGTGAAGATTCCCGATTCGGCCACTCTTACAACGTTTTCCGGGATGGATTTGGCTAACCGTTCGGCTGTTGCCAATGACACTGTGAAGTCTTTCAAGTTGCGATTGTTGACCCCGATGATGGTCGCGCCAGCTTCGATGGCCAGTTCGAGTTCTGATTCATCGTGTATTTCCACCAGCGAGTCCATACCGAGGTCATCGGCAGTAGCCAACATCTCGGCCAGACTACCCGGTGAGTGCAGTCGCGCTATGAGCAAGACGGCATCTGCCTGAATGTAATGGGCATAGTGCAATTGATACGGCTCAAGCAAGAAGTCCTTGCACAAAGCCGGGAGGCTGGTTTTCTCTTTGGCCAGCCGAATGTTGTCGGCATGGCCGAAAAAGTACTTCTGGTCGGTCAGGACAGACAAACAACAGGCTCCGCCTGATTGGTATTGCCACGCAAGCGTTTGAGGATCGAATTTGTCGATCATAATTCCCCGCGAGGGAGAACCTTTCTTGATCTCGGCAATGATGTTGACAGCATCTGGTTGCGAGAGAGCGCGGAGAAATCCACGCTGGGGACTATCGCTGCTTTGCTCCAGCAAAAGCGACAGGGGCAGCTCTTTCTTGAGAAGCTTTACTTCCTCGCGTTTTTTTTTGACTATCTCGTTAAGGATATCCATTAGACCGTGTTCTGTCGAATCATTGTCCAACCGCTGCCGCCATCTCCCTTTGTTTCGGATTGTCGGAAGAACACAAAGAACACTGCAGATGAGGCGAGGTAAAGCAAAACCGCAATATCCATCGTTGTCGTATAGCCATAAGCCTCTATGCACAGACCGCCAACGGCAGCAGAGATCATCCAGGCTGATGTCCAGGAAATCTTTAGAAGGGCGTTCATCAGCCCCTGTTCCTGCTTTTCGGACATTTCCATGGCAAAGTTAGTTACAATCGGCACGCCCAGATTCATCAGGCCGCCACGGACAACAAATGCTATAGCAGCAAGCCAGAGAATATAGCTGTGCGAAAGGGTAAGCATGAATGGGATTGAGGCAAGCTGGGTAAAGACTATTGTGCGGACCAGCCCCATACGTCCGGCCAGAACAGGACCGGCCATCGCGCCGGCCAGCATTGAGAACTGGACAGCAAAGTAGAAGCTGCCTATCTCCGAAGGCGACTGGTGGAAGCGATCCTTGAAATAGAGATTCAGAAACGGGATTATCAACCCTGCGCCCATTCCCAGCAGAAAGTTCGCAAAGCTGAAGCGAAAATAGTGGCGCCAACGGCTGCGGAATTGTTTCAGCGAGAGACTGATTGTCGATTCTTCTTTGGAGGGACGCGAAGATTTTATCAGGGAAAAGGGAATTATGGACAACAGGCCCAGACCAATAGCTCCTGCCATAGTATAACGATAGCCGTCGGCCGCATTGCCGGCGATTCGGCCCAGCATATCGACCATGTTTCCAGCGCCGAGCGAGCCGATCATACCGGCGAGTATCATAACGCCAAACGATGCCGCAAACAGGTGAGTGCGCTCTACTTTCGAAGAGTTACGCATGAAAAACGGCCCGGATGCCACGAACAAGAATGCGAAAGCGCCTCCGGTAAGGGCCGATGCCAGTCGGAGCATATTCACTGAATCGGCTGCGATTAGGCCGAGGGAGAATAATGCAAATAGGAGTGATACTACCACGAGAGCTGGCTTCAGGCGCGTGCGACTGAAGACAATTGCTGCAGGTAGAGCCATTAGAGTCATTCCGACCGCACGAGACGAAATCACACTTCCGATCGCTCCTTCCGCAAGGCCGGTCTCCTTGAGATACAGATTGAGCAGTAATTGAAAGGTGTGAAAGTTTACTCCCATCAAGAAAGAGCCTAGCAGATACAGCCTCGCATTGCGGGAGAACTGACGCAGGCTTGATAGATAATTGACTATTGCGGAGACAATGCGTTTTCGTATGCGAGTCTGAACCGTTGCCGCTGACAAGGTCGATTCGGGCAGAGTCATTATGAGCGTAACGTTGCCGCTATCCAATGCGCGAGTTTATCCTTGCCCGCACCGGAATCTATTGCCTCGGACGCTTTAGCTACGCCGTCCGCTATAGATGCGGCCTTGCCTGCAACGTAGATCATGGCTGCCGCGTTAAGGATGACGCAATCACGATAGGCGCCCGTTTCGCCATCAAGCAGAGTGTGAAGACGTCTATGATTCTCGGCTGCCTCACCTCCAATTAGTTCTGTGAGGGGATGCTCGGCCAGACCGACATCGCAGGCAGAAATGCTGTCGCGCTGTAGTTTTCCATCCTTAAGCTCTACATAGTCAGTACGGCCTGATACTGAGAACTCGTCGAGTCCGTCTTGTGAATGGGCAACGATTACATGTTCTGAACCGGTCATGCGTAACACCTCGGACATCAGTTCCATCAGCAGTGGATCATAGACACCTATGACCTGCCGTTTCACACCGGCCGGATTGGTCATGGGGCCCAGCACGTTGAAGAACGTCCGTATACCGAGTTCCCTGCGTGGACCGGCAGCATATTTCATGGCGGGATGGAAGCGTGGTGCGAACATGAACCCGAAGCCGGTCTGGTTGATTACCTTTTCAACGCTTTCTACGCCGGAGTCGATATTGGCTCCACAGGCCTCGAGCAAATCGGCCGATCCGCATTTTGAACTGACCGATCGGTTGCCATGTTTGGCCACTGTACAGCCAGCAGCAGAAGCAACGATTGCTGCGGCGGTCGAGATGTTCAGAGTATGTGCACCGTCGCCACCGGTGCCGCATCCGTCGACGGTGTTGGGGTCATCGACTGATATGGTGACCATGTGATCGCGCATGGCTCGCACAAAGCCTGCGATTTCAATCACGGTCTCTCCTTTCATCCGCATCCCTACAGTGAAGGCAGCAATCTGCGCTGGTGTCGCCTCACCGTTCATTATGAAGTTCATTACGGCATGTGCGGTGGTAACGCTGAGATGCTCGCCCGCCAAAACGCTTTCTAATACCTTTCGAATCATGTCAACACTCCAAGAAAGTTCGCAAGTATTCTCTTCCCTTCAGCAGTCATAATTGACTCGGGATGGAATTGCAGCCCATATACGGGTAATTCACGATGCTGGATGCCCATAATTGTGCCATCCTCGGTCCATGCCGTCGTCGCCAATTCCTCGGGTAGACTTGATCTATCTATGACGAGCGAGTGGTAGCGAGTTGCAACAAACGGCGACGTGATATTATGAAAGAGCGTCGAGCCGTCGTGATTGATCTCCGACGTCTTGCCGTGCATTATTGTTTGCGCATAAGTTATGCTGCCTCCAAGCACTTCGGCGATTCCCTGATGACCAAGGCAGACCCCTAGTATCGGCAGCTTGCCAATGGCTGCGGCAATCAGGTCGTTCATTATGCCCGCCTTGTCCGGACGGCCCGGCCCCGGTGAGAGCAGCAGGCCATCAGCACCCATGTTCAGAGCCTGAGCAACGGTCAGGGAGTCATTACGGCAGACCGCAACGTCCGCCCCCAATTCACCGAGGTATTGCACCAGATTGTAGGTAAATGAATCGTAATTGTCCAGAACGAGAATCATTATGCTGAATCTCCGGTTATCGCTTCCATAAGCGCGTGCGCTTTGGCTTCGGTCTCGCGAAACTCTCGAGCAGGTTTAGAATCGGCGACAATACCGGCGCCCGCCTGCACATAGTATCTTCTGCCGCGCTTCACCACAGTTCGAATGGCTATGCAGGAATCAAGGTTCCCCCAGAAGTCCAGGTAGGCAATCGACCCGGCGTAGATTCCGCGCCGCTCTTTCTCCAGATCGTCTATTAACTGCATAGCTCGAATCTTGGGAGCACCGGAAACGGTTCCGGCGGGAAAGCAGGCAAAATGGGCATCAATGGGGGCCGTCCGTCGCTTGAGCCGCCCCTCAACTGAGCTCACTATGTGGATGACATGCGAGTACTTTTCAATTTTCATATTGTCGACAACACGTACCGATCCCGGTTCAGCCACGCGTCCGATGTCGTTTCGACCGAGGTCCAGCAGCATTGTATGTTCGGCGATTTCTTTTTCATCGGAAAGAAGATCGTTGCTAAGACGAATATCCTCTGCCTCGTTGCCCCCCCGCGGGCGGGTACCGGCGATAGGCCTGGTCTCGATACGATTCTGCTCTATCCGAACGGTCATCTCAGGTGATGCGCCTACCACAGCGTTTTTGCCGGATGTGAGAAGAAACATGTAGGGCGACGGATTTATTCGTCGCAGGCGACGGTAGACACTTAGAGCAGACTGATCCGAATCGACATGCCACCGCTGGGAAAGCACCACCTGGAAAACGTTCCCCTCCTTGATATGCCACTTGGCGCGCCGGACCATCTTTTCGAACTCAGCCTTAGTATAGTGAGGCACAACTCGGACGCGACCGGGTCGTTGGACCTTTCGGTCGACGCGCCCTCGGGCCAGCTTGTTGACGATAGTCTCGATCAGCGATTTTGCCCGGTCGAATTTGGCTCGCAAGCCGGGCGTTCCCCTGTCGTGCAGGATGTTGGAAATGATAACGATCTCCTGTTTCAGGTGATCGAAGGCCACAACGTGATTGTATAAGGCGAATCGCATCTCGGGCAAGCCAATGTCGTCGGGATTGTTGTCCGGAAGACGCTCAACCCAACGGATAGTGTCGTAGCCAAAATATCCGACGGCCCCGCCTGTAAACCTGGGAAGTCCGGGAATACGAACCGGTCGATATTGCCTGAACAGTTCACGCATGAATTCATGGGGGTGAGCTTCGATGGCTTGGCGGCGGCGTCCCTGAATCAATGTGACCTGACCTGCCTTTCCTTCCACAACCAAGAACGGATTGAAGCCGATGAATGAGTACCTGGCCAGCTTCTCACCTCCCTCAATCGACTCCAGAAGGAATGATTCCCGGCATCGCGAGGCCAGTTTCATGTATGCAGCGACGGGCGTATCGAGGTCGGCCGGGATCCGCTCATGCAATGGTATGATATTGCCCGATTGATTGAGTCTTTTTACTTCGTTGAACGATGTCACTGGCACCGGAACTCTCCCTTGCATATGAACTCTACCGGTCCACAGATGCTGATACGATTTGTCGCGTCGTCCCATTCGACTTCGATTGTTCCACTGTTAAAGACTACTCGGCAGCGACGCTTGACCATTCCCATCATCACTGCGGCACTTAAGGCGGCGGCGGCCCCGGTACCGGAAGATGGCGTAGGACCAACCCCGCGCTCCCAGTCAACGACTTTGAGCCGACGACTGTTGATGACCTTGACAAATTCCACGTTGGTACGATCGGTGAAGAAAGGGTGGTGTTCGATGTCGTGACCCAGAGTGCGCCAGTCAAAGTCGAAACTGTCTACGAACAGCACCGCGTGGGGGTTACCGACCGACAGACAGGTAATTGGTAATTCTGTGCCGCCTATCTTCAGCAGCCCGTGGATCATAAAGCGATGTCGTGATTTGACCGGAATCGCTGAAGTCTCGAATACTGGAGGGCCGAGGTCGGTTGTCACCGAGAAGGCATTGCCAACGCGCCTGTCAATTCTCACATCGTGTATGGCGCCCGCTGATTCTAAAGTGACAACTCTTTTCCTATGTCCGGACAGCTTCAAGTGCACTCCGCCTATACGAAGGCCGTTACCAGATTTCTCGGCCCAGCTCCCGTCAGCGTTGAAGACATCTATTTTGCGGTCGGCTCTGTTGCTCGATGACAGATAGAGTAGTCCGTCAGCACCAATGCCCGCTCGACGATCACAAGTCGCGATAGCCAGCCGGGATAGAGCGGGTCTGGGTAATCTTCTATTTCCGGCATCGACTACCATAAAATCATTACGTAAGGCGTGGTACTTGGCAAAGGAAAAGTTCATCGCCTGAGAATACGCGCCAAAGTAGTGCTGCGGCAAGCAAAAAGGGGTACTGCCACTGAAAGGGCTATATCTGTTCTTTAAGTAGTTCGCCCAGCCGGGCTATACCGGTGCGGACGTCGTCATGTGAAGCATTGGAGAAGTTCAGCCGCATGCAGTTAAGCCCCTGACCATCTGGGAAAAACGGCTGACCGTAAACATAGGCCACTTTCCGTTCCACAGCCTGTGGCAGGAGTGCTTTGGCGGAAATGTGTTTTGGCAGCTCGATCCAGATAAACAGACCGCCCTCCGGCCGAGTCCAAGTAGCCTCCTGCGGGAAGTGCTCTTCCAGACAGTCAAGCATCAGATCACGTTTTGCGCCATAGTCTGCCGCCAGCCGAGCAACGTGTGGATCTAGATTGCCATCCTTGAGCCATTCATAAATGAGATACTGCGCAAAAGTATTGGTATGCAGGTCTGTGCATTGCTTCACCTTTTCAAACTGGGGCATTACCTCTACCGGCCCGTTCATCCAGCCGACACGTAATCCGGGGGCCAATACCTTGGAGAATGTGCGAATTGCAATAACCTGGTCCCCGCCCAAAGACTTCAAGGTGGGAACCCGTTCGCCCTCGAAGCGTATGTCACCATACGGATTATCGTCGACAATCGGGATATCAAATCGAGCGGCAATTGCCACCAATTGGCGGCGGCGCTCTTCAGACATGGTGATTCCAGTAGGATTCTGGAAGTTGGAAACGGTGTAGATCAGTTTCGGCCTGAACTTCCGCAGCTTTTCTTCGACCTGATCGACGATCATTCCTTCATTATCCATCTCGACAGCTACGTAACGCGCCTGGTAGTAGTTGAACGCCTGAAGGGCACCGACATATGTTGGATACTCGGTCAGGATGTAGTCGCCTCGGTCGATGAATGCACGGGCGACCAGTTCGATTGCCTGCTGAGCGCCGCAGGTTATCAGTATGTTGTCGATAGAAGTCGGCGTGCCTCTGGTACTGGCCAGAGTTGCAATTGATTCGCGTAGAGGGGTAATTCCTCGTGAAAGGGAATACTGGAGACTATCCGACATATAGGTATCGAGCACACGGACAGCAATCACTTTAAGTTCGTCCAATGGAAACAACTCGGGTGCCGGAAGTCCTCCGGCAAAGGAAATGACGCCGGGTTGAGAAGATATCTTCAGTATCTCCCGAATGATAGATGTCTCGAGGTCGACTACATGGGGAGCAACCTGCCATCGTTCAACACGCACTCGTAAATCCTCTTCGACCAGCATCGCCTCATCCTATCATACTCAAGACCCGGTTTGGGCAATCGCAGCCGTCGTCATCGCCGTTTCCGGTACGGGCAACACAATTACCCAACCGGC